>JAAXIE010000191.1 GCA_012270525.1 Dehalococcoidia bacterium
GCTGGGTGGTGAAGAGGTCAACTTCGACGGTAACTACTGGCACATACATGGAGCACGCATGGCCATCACCCCCATGCAGAAGCCCCACCCCCCAATCTGGTTCGCGTCTCACAGTCCCAGGGCTACGAGGAGGGCTGCACGCGCTGCCGACGGCTGCCTCCTCGGCCCCCAAACAGCATGGGAAGACATCTCCGCCTTGGCAGCCATCTACTGGGAGACGCGAGAGGCGTCGGACCATGGCCCTGCTGGAATGCTCGGCATGCACCGGTGCGTTGCCATGAGTACCGACCGGGAAACGGCTGCCAGCGAGGCACGGGCGGTCGGGGAGCGGAAGGGGTCAATGTACGGGGGATGGGGAATGCAGGAGAACTCCGTCGTCGACCTAGGCCTGGACCGCAAACGCCCTCTGGACGAGTGGACCATACTCGGCAGTCCCTCAGAGTGTTTGGAAAAGTTGGCCCGTTGCGAAGAGGAAGACAGGGTGCAGTACGCTGGGCTGACCTTCATCAATTTCCCAGCCGAGCACTCGGCGCGGATGGAGTACCTGCAACGTTTTTCCGAAGAGGTCGTCCGCAAACTCCCTGGAGGATAGCCCAGCGCGCCAACCCCTGTTTGGCCACGTCCCAGCACGCGTCTAGGATATAATGCGGTCAACTACCGGGGAGGCGAGTAGCCATGACAACGAGGAAGCGGGCTAGTGCCAGCGCCCCACTGATGCCCGTCGACGCAGGACCTCTGCTGGTGCTCATCGACGGCCACGCCTTAGTGCATCGCTCCTATCGCGCTATCTCCATCCGGGGCAATCTGACCGTGGGTTCCACCGGCGAAGACATCACAGGCGTGTTCGGCTTCACCAACACCTTCCTGCGCGCAATCCAAGACTACCATCCCACCCACTGCGCAATCACCTTCGACCTCCCCATGCCCACGTTTCGACACAGGATGTACGCCGAGTACAAGGCTCAGCGCCCGGCGACGCCACCCGAACTGCGTTCCCAGTTCGACCGTGTACGCCAGCTAATGCAGGCTTTCAACGTGCCCATCTTCGAGGTGGAAGGGTACGAGGCGGACGATGTCCTAGGCACCCTCTCCATGCAAGCCCAAGAACAGGAAGTGCCTACCATAATTCTCACAGGGGATACCGATACCCTCCAGTTGGTCTCTCCCTGGGTGAGGGTGGCCATCCATTCGGGGATGCAGGACAAGCGTCTCTACGACGAGGCCGAGGTCAAGGCCCGGTTTTACGGGCTGGCGGCAGAACAGCAGCCCGACTTCAAGGCCCTCAAGGGCGATTCCTCGGACAACATCCCAGGGGTTCCGGGGATTGGGGAGAAGACAGCAGCCCGCCTGTTGCTGGAATATGGGACGCTGGAGGGTCTCTACGAGAACGTCGAAGCAGTCACCCCGGTGAAGACACGGCAAGCCTTGGAGCAGAACCGGGAGCGGGCCCTGCAGGGCAAGACCCTCACCACCATTGTCAGAGACGTCCCTGCCACCTTAGACATGGAGCAGGTACGGTTCTGGAATTACTCGCGCCAGGATGTGGTGGACCTGATGCGGGAGTTGGAGTTCGTCACGATCATCCCCCGCATCCCCGAACCTCCCCTTTCCGAGAAGAAGAAATCGGCGGTGCGCCTCACGGAGCAGGCCGATGGCCTTGCCTATGCCATAGTCGACAACGAGGAGGGGATGTCGGCTATGTGCCGTGAACTCGCATCCGCTCCACGGATCGCCTTCGACACTGAGACGACCCAACTGGACCCTATGAAAGCCGACCTCGTGGGCCTCAGCTTCGCTACCCAGCCAGGGAGGGCTTGGTACGTCCCCGTAGGACACAGGGAAGGCCAGCAACTGCCCTTGGAACAGGTCCTGGCACAACTCAGACCCGTAATGGAGTCCCCTGACGTCAGCAAAGTGGCCCACAACTGTACCTTCGACCTCACCGTGCTTGAAGAGTTGGGCATACGGACACGGGGCATGGACTTCGACACCATGGTGTCCTCGCAGATGTCCGGCAAGAAGACCATCGGCCTCAAGGAACTCGTGCTGGACGTTCTGGGCGTCGAGACNNAAGATCACCGACCTCATAGGGGCTGGCAGCAGGCAGACCACTTTCGATCGTCTGCCCATCGACGAGCGCGTCCGCGACTATGCGTGCGCTGACGCCGACCTCCCTCTCCGACTCGTGCCCATCTTCGAAGAAGCCCTTCGGAAGGATGGGGTCTGGGAGCTGTTCCATGACGTGGAGATGCCCCTCGCCCCGGTGATTGTTGCCATGCAACGCAATGGAGTCGCCTTGGAGCAGGGGATGCTGCACGAAATGGCCCGCGACATCAATGAGCAGTTGCACCAGTTGGAAACCAACATCTACAACGACGCGGGCAGGCCCTTCAACATCAACTCCCCGCAGCAACTCTCCCAACTCCTGTTCGAGGAGTTGAAGCTTGGCCCCACCAAGCGCACCCGCACCGGGGCCTATACCACCGATGCCCAAGCCTTGGAAGCCCTGAGGGGGCACCATCCTGTCATCGACGGCATCCTGGAGTACCGCCAGCTTTCCAAGCTCAAGGGCACCTACGTGGACGCCCTGCCGGAGCTCATCAATCCCAACACGGGTCGTATACACACCAGCTTCAACCAGGTAGGGTCGGCGACTGGTCGCATGTCGAGTAGCGACCCCAACCTGCAGAACATACCCATACGTACCGAGTTGGGCAGACAGGTACGCCGGGCGTTCGTCGCCCCCACAGTCGACGGCGAGCAGTGGCAGTTGTTATCGGCCGACTACTCGCAGATTGAACTGCGAGTGCTAGCTCATCTTTCCGAAGACCCCGCCCTTCTGGGAGCGTTCCATAACGGCGAGGACATCCACACCGCCACCGCTGCCATGATGTTCGACGTTCCTTTCGCAGGGGTAAACTCAGACCATCGACGCATCGCCAAGGTGCTCAATTTCGGGGTTATATACGGTCTGTCGGCTTACGGCATCTCCCAGCAGACCGAGTTCGGCCCCGATGAGGGGACACGCTTCATCGAGTCCTACTTCAGCAAGTACCCCGGCACGAGGGCCTACCTGGATGGCGTCAAAGACCAAGCCCGTGCCCGGGGGTACGTGGAGACGGTGTTGGGACGGCGCCGGTACATGCCGGAAATCATGGCCAGCAACCGTACGGTGCGCATGCAAGCCGAGCGCATGGCCATCAACATGCCCATCCAAGGCACGGCGGCCGACATCATGAAGCTGGCCATGATTCGCGTGGACCGTCGAATGCGCGAGGAGAAGCTACGCTCCCGCCTGCTACTTCAGGTGCATGACGAGTTGATGTTCGAGGCCCCCGACGACGAGATCGGGCCTCTGCGAGAGTTGGTGCTTGAGGAGATGCCCTTGGCAATGAGGGAGATGCCTTCAGCCTCGGAGTTTCTGGTCCCTCTCAACGTGGAAGTCAAGACGGGAAGCAATTGGGGGGACATGGAATGAACCGGGGTCTGTTGGTCCGGGCTTACGCGGTCCTGATGCCCCTAGCGGCCTTGTCAGTGGTCGCGCAGGCGGTGCTCTTCGCTGGCAGGTACTCGGAGGGACAGGCGTGGTACCTGGCTGCCCACATGCACCTCGGCTCCGCTTCTCTCCTGATAGTCATCGTGTGCCTTGGGCTGGCGATATTGGGGCGGTTTCCACAGACTGCCAGGATGGTACCGCTCACCGGAATCCTGGTGGTGCTATGGGTAGGGCAGTACCTGCTGGGCGAATATGCCGACGAGGTGCGCTGGCTGTCGTTCCTGCACATACCCTTGGCCTTCGTGGTATTCGGCTTGGCCGTAGTACTCAGTGGGCGCGGTCACCGCTTGATGGCTGGCAAGTACGCCGAGACCGGAGAGTAGTCGCTCAACAACCGCCCACGGCTTCTGAGCGGGGGAAACCAGCGACGTCGACGGCAGGCCCATTAGGGAGCCAGCGGGCGGAATCCGGCAAGGATGGCCAACGGGAGGCATCATGGTCAAAGAGAACCGCGTGAAGCGAGTGATGGCTGAGGGCAAGCTGGCGTTGGCTGGCTACGTGACCTTTGCCGACCCCAACCTGATCGAAATCATGGGCATCGCTGGGCTGGATGCTGCCTTCATCGACATGGAGCACAGCAACTACGACCTGCGAATGGTCAGCGACATGGTGCGGGGCGCCGACCTGGCGGGGATCACCTCGGTGGTGCGTCCACCCGAGAACGACTGGGGTGTAATCCTGAGGCTGCTCGATATGGGGGCCCAAGGCATCTACATCCCGCACGTCGAGGGTGTGGAAGGGGCCCGACGGGCCATCGATGCCGTCCGCTACCCGCCCCTTGGTCACCGCGGGGCGGCCGGAGGCAGCCGGGCTGCTGGCTACGGTTCGGTACCATGGCAGGAGCACATGGCCCGCTCCAACCGTGAGATCTTCCTGGCCGTGATGGTGGAAGACCAGAAGGCCATCGATGAACTGGACGAGATTGCCGTGCTGGACGGCCTCGACGTGGTCTCCGTTGGCCCCACCGACCTCTCGGCCACGCTTGGCGTCACCGACCCTCACGACCCGCGCCTGCGGGCAGCCGTGGAGGACTTGGCCGAGCGTGTCGGCCGGGCTGGCAAGGCCAAGTTGGGCTTCCCCGTCGACCACCCTGCCTGCCCCATCAGTGCACCGGAACTGGTCAAGATGGGGGCAGGCTATAGCAACATGGCACCCACACCCACCTCGGCGGTGATGAACGCGCTTCGACAGGGGGTTGCCAAGGTTAGAGACTCCCTGAGCCAAGAGGCGACCGTCTAGGGACGTCATGCCGGAGCTACCCGACGTAGAGGCCACCCGGCGCTACCTTTTGAAGAGTGGACTGGCCGGATGCAGCGTACGTAACGTCGAGATTTTCTGGTCGCGGGCGGTAAGGACTCCAGCACTGGAGGACTTCGTTCTCACCCTGTGCGGGCAGCGCATCCAGGACGTGGGCCGACGGGCCAAGTTCCTGCTGTTCCCCCTGGACCACGGATGGACTCTGGTGATGCACCTCAGGATGACGGGCTCGTTGCTGGTGGAACCTGCCAGTTCGCCACGTCCTGTCATGACCCGCAACCTGTACGTCCTGGACGACGGGCGCGAGTTGCGGTTCGTAGACCCGCGGAAGCTGGGGCAGATCTGGCTGGCACAGGATACCGGGCCGCTGTTGGGAGGACTTGGGCCGGAACCTCTCGACCCCAGCTTCACTGTCGATGTGCTGCAGGCCTGCTTGGCCAGACGCACGGCACCAATCAAGGCCTTGCTGTGCGATCAAGCGGTCATAGCCGGGATCGGAAACATCTACGCCGACGAGCTCCTATTCGCTGCAGGTGTTCATCCACTGCTTCCCGGCTCCGGTCTGTCCAGGCGGCGGGTGGAGCGTCTGCACGCGGAGATTGGGCCAATGCTGGAGGAAGCCACGGAAACCCTCACCGCGTGCATGCCCTTCCATGGGCCGCCCACCGAGTCCGCCGAGGGGTTGCAGCGCCTGAAGGTCCCTCGCGGTCGCAACGGGCTGTGCACCCAGTGCGCCGGACCAATCACGCGCGTTCCGGTGCGTGGCCGCAGCACCTACTACTGCCAAGAGTGCCAGCGTTAGAAAGGCCCATAGACCAAGCGACCCACATCCCCAAGATGGCGGACGGGGCCTACCCGTCCCCGACAGTGATCAGCAGGCGACAATGGTCGCTTGCACCCCACTCTTGGACGGAGTTCATAGCCTTCACGCTGATGCTCTCATGGAAGCCACGGGAAGCGAATACGTAATCGAGTTGATTGTTGCTTGCGGTGGCTGGACTCCTACCCGGCAGATAGTAGGTAACAACGTTGCGGGAGTCTGTAGGTTCGCCCGTAGACCGTATCTCAGCTTGCCTCCCATCGGGGGCCTGTGGCCCGATGAACTCCAATCCCAAGATTGCCATCCTATCGAACACGGACCGGTAGCGTGCTTCCCAATACCGGTCACCGCCACCGTAGCCGTGTAAGATGTTGAGGTCGCCGGCCGCCAGTATGCGATGAGTCTTTGGATTGGCGTTGCCGATGAAGGCGGAAAGGTCGGAGATGACGCGGTGGACGGAAGAGTCAGCGTAACCGAATGTCCACGAGGTCTTGACGCTGGGATGAGAGCCGAGCCAACGGCCGTACATGGAGGCTGCGATGAATGGCTCGGTCGAACCGTCTATTGGCGTGATGCGGGCTGCCGTTATCGTGCCGATCCCGCTTACGGCGATCTCGTCGTGTTCCGGCCAGCCGGTCGGGCCGACCTGCTTGAACCATTCGATCTCGACACGGTCCGAGAGCTTCACCACCATCGGCCAGCGGTCGAACAATGGGAAACCACGCTCTCGCCACCAGTCGGAGTTCCACGAATGCGAGTCCCACGCCTCCCGTGGGCCAATGTTCAGGTGACTCGGTTCCTTCACAGGCGGGAGCGTGGCGTCCTGCAGAGCCACCAAGTCGTCGGGCGGTGGCACGGCTTCCTGCAAGAGAGCAACATCAGCGTCCATCTGCAAGAGCTGATGCCACGGCTCACGCCGTCGGGCAATGTTCCAACTGACGACCGTTAGGGCCAATTCGTCCTCNNGCCAAGATGCGGCACCTGCGCGAATGCGGGGCGATTTCTTCTTGTACGCTTGTATCTGGGCTCATGACTCATTTCGCGGCGGCGGCGTAGCTGGCTGGCGGCACGGGTCGTATCTGGGAATCAATATTTTCTGGTTTTCCGTAGCTGGAAACCCTGTTCCCGCCGCATTTTTTTGGGTCCGCCAGCTTTGACTCGTAGCTGAAGAACTGGCCGCGACCCGCCGCATGGCCGTCTGCCGCAGGATTGAGGGTTGCGGAAGAGGAGCCACAGGGGCTTAGGCCGCGCCGAGCACTGACATGGGGTGTCCCTTCTGGTGGGTGATGGCAAGGCCGGGGAGGCCCGTAAGGGTGTGGACCCAGGCTGCATTGGGGTTCGCAGGCATAGGGTGGCCGAGGCAACGGGGGACTGCCGTGGGTAGTGGCCAGTATGATTGCTGCCTCGATTGGGGCGGGGATTGTTCCGACCGTAGCTTTGGAACAGCTTGGGGCCGTGTTCCGGTCTGTACGGAAGAGGGACGGGCAATGGTGCCGGACTTGTATCTGGCTGGGACGGATCGAGGGACGGGGGCGCTGATGCGGAGTTGGAACTGTTCCGATTGCAGCTTTGAGGCAGCTTGGGACTTTGTTCCGATTGAGGGGGAACGGAGAGCGAGTTCCGGGGGAGATCTGTAGCTGGACGGGGGAGGCTTGGGCTGGAGAATGCCGGACACGCAGGGTCAGGGCTGCCGTAATCGTAGCTGAGCGTCGGAACATGTTCGTAGCTGAAAAACGTTTTTTCGTAGCTGATCCTGTTCCGATTGTTCCGATTGGCGTAGCTGGATTCTAGCCGAAAGGCTGTTCCGATCCCGGGTACTGGAGCGGTCCAGCGGTGGGCATGAAAGGGAAGGGCACGCCAGCGGGAGGCGCAGGGCTGGTTATGTCTTGTGTGGGGGCTAACGATGCAGGTGGTCATGGGTCCAAGCTTTCACGGATAGAGGATGGGCTGGTACCAGCGTAGCAGGGGACGGGCAGGGGGGCAACGCAAGAATGTCATGGGGCTGGTGGGAGCGGGCAGTTGGGTGGGGCCGTTAGTGTAACCTAGCGGACCTACCGCTCCGGGGAGGGAATGGGGTTACTCAGAGTTTGCCGAGTACGGATGCCTGGCGCCCAGCGGGCGGTTTGACCCTTCTTCGGCAGCGGTTGTAGAATCTGGCCCAGTTGGGACTTAGGAGTGAAGGCATGCCCGTTTACGAGTACGTCTGCACCACTTGCAGCCACAAGTTCGACAAGATTCAGCCGATGGGCTCGGTGGAATCTGAATGCCCCCACTGCGAACAGCCTGCCAAGAAGGCCATTTCACTATTCGCCGCCACGACCACCTCTGAGGACGGCATCCCGACCCCGGTGGCTGGGCTGGGCGGGGGCGGATGCTGTGGCGGTGGTTGCGGCTGCGGGATCTAGCAGCAACTGCCCCACCGATCCCTCTGCACGTTCCAAAGCCGTCCTGTATCAGGACGGCTTCTTGCTTGCAGCCTGCCCCAGCTTCCCCTTGAGCAGACGCCAGAGGGCTTCCAGCTTCTGTCGGTATAGCACCACAGTACAGACGGTTCCCAGCAGGAACGATTGGGCCAGCGCGAGTATCCCGACAAACAGGGTGGCATCCAGCCAGAAGCCCTGGGGAAACATCATCACCAGGAAATGCCGGTTGGGGTCCAGTTGCCAGAAGTCGTTGGCGAAGCTCACCTGGTGGAAGAACAGGAACAGGCTGTCGAAACCCACCAGGGAGAAGAGACCCACACCCAGCACCAACACCACCGTCATGCCGCTACCCCATAGGGCCAGTTGTACCAGCCTTGGACCGTCGGAATGACCCCGTCTCCACAGAGGGATGGTCGCACAGGCCAGCAGGAAGGCCATGGCCCCCGCTCCCAGTCCATAGACGCCCCACACCAGTCTCTTGACGTCGGCCATGTGGAGCAGTTCCCGCTGGGTGAAAAGCTCCCGCTCCTCGCCGTACACCTCGGCGTGCAGGTCCAGCGGGCTGCCCGGCGAGTTGAAGTAGTAGCGGATGGTGCGGGCACTCTCCATGAGACCCTCATCACTGATGCCGGTGCGATGGGAGATGCTGTACTTGTCGAAGCCATAGGAGTAGAGACGCATTTCGTTGAAGGCGTAGGTCACGCTGCTGCAGATGAACAGCACCGGTACTGCGATCACGAACAGGACGGCCAGTCCCCACCACAGGTACGCCAAGAACCCCTCCCTCGGGTGGAACGGTAGCACCGGCCCGGTTGTCAGGCAATGGCAGCCGCTTCTATAATCGGCCCATGCCTCCATCAGACCAGACCCCCCAACCCAGGCCCACGTTCCAAGACCTTCTGCATATCGTGGAACGGCTGCGCGCCCCCGACGGATGCCCTTGGGACTTGGAGCAGACCCATGCTTCATTGAAGCGCAACCTGCTGGAAGAGTCCTACGAGGTGCTGGAAGCCATCGACTCCGGGGACCCCTCCAAGCTCTCCGAAGAGTTGGGCGACATTCTGGTGCAGGTGGCCTTCCACTGCAACATTGCCGAGCAGGCTGGAACGTTCCGCTCGGCCGACGTCATACGAATGATCAACGACAAGCTGGTGCGTCGGCATCCCCATGTGTTCGGCGAGGCCGTGGCCACGGACGCGAGGCAGGTGGAGCAGCAGTGGGAAGCCCTGAAGGAGGTGGAGGGCACACGCCGCTCCCGGGTCGAAGGGATTCCCAAGGAACTGCCTTCGCTGGCGGCAGCCCAACTAATGCAGGACCGGGTCGCCCGTGACGGGTTCGAGTGGGAAGACATTTCGGGCGTGGTGGACAAGGTTGCGGAAGAGGTGGAAGAACTCAGGGAGGCTGGGGACGAGGCCCAGCGGATGGCTGAGTTCGGCGACCTGCTGCTGGCACTGGTGAATGCGGGTCGCTGGATGGGGATCCACGCGGAGGACGCCCTCAGGCAGGCCAACGCCCGCTTCGCCCAACGCTACCAACTGGTGGAAGAGGCAGCCCGCCAGCGGGACGCACGCCTGCGAGACATGACGCTGGACGAAAAGGAAGCCCTCTGGCAGCAGGCGAAGCGTCAACTGGCTGGGGAGTAGCCCCGTGCCCTGACTGCCCCGTCGTCGTTGAAACGCCCGCCCGGTACTGTGCCATGGTTCCCCTCTGCTCTCAATCGGCGGCGCGTGAGTTCGTGCCCGTGTTAGAATTGCCAAGTCCGCTTTATTCAGCCAACTCCAATGGTTTGTCGCGATCAGGTATGCAGGCTAGCTGCACCTGATTTACACGCCAGCCGGACCCGCTGCTACAACCAGGGCCCGTCACAAG
>JAAXIE010000247.1 GCA_012270525.1 Dehalococcoidia bacterium
CCACGGCGTCTGGCCAAGCCTTGGTGGCGGCCCGGCCTACAGCATTGAGTTCAGCGGCTTCCTCTTCGATTCCCTTTGCCTCTTCAAGGATGCGGTTCTGCTCCGATGCGGGCATGTCCTGGAAGATGGGCATGCGTTCCACCAGCCACTGGTCGGGTGGATTGAAGTAGGGGCTGTCAGGGGAATGGCCCTGCATGGCGAGGGCTACAAGTTCGTCCAGCACCTTTTCGAATGCAGGATTGATGGGCGGTCCGGCCAGAGGCGAGGGGCCTTGGGATGCCAATGCATCATTCACGTTGGTCAATTGGGATCGGCTCCGTTGGTATTGCGTATAGCGCGGGACTCTGGGCCCCAAGTTGAAGGCCTGCCTATCCTACACTCTGGCCCCGCGTTACGCAAAACCGCAGCGACTTCGAGAATTCAGAGGTTGTCTCGAATGGGCTTGTAGCCCCAACCGCTAAGCACGCAGGCACCTGACTAGGGGGACCATCGCCTGCATACTAGCCCGCGGTACGAGTCTCCGCCGCGAAGAGTTGGTCAGGCGTCATCGGCTTCTTGATGATGCCCTGCTCATGGACGTATCCCATGAAGGTCTCCAGGCTATGCCGGTTGGCTTCGAGGCCGTACGGGAAGGGATCGGGACCCAGGATGGCGAGGTCGTCCTCCACATGCTTTACCAGCCAGGGCAGCATGCAGAAGAGGGCCCCGGCCCGGGGGAGTTTGTCTGTGGCCTGCTCTTTGGCCTCCACAAACGCTTTGTACACGTTGGTCGCCACCCATGGGTGCTCCTCATACAACTCCCGCTTGATGACCACGGTGTGCATGATGGGGAACAAATTGGTGCGACGGAAATATTCCACCTCTTTCTCATAGTAATCGGGGAAGAGGCGCGCGACCTTAGGAGAGTTCTCTCGTACACTTCTGGGCGGGTCCGCTCCCATCAGGGCGTGAATCTCGCCATCTACGAGCATCTGGTCGAGGCACTTGTCGCTGGGGATGACAGATGTCCGTATGTCGCCGGGCAACTCCAAGGGCACCCGCTCCGAGTAGGTACCCGGAACTTCCCACGCTCCAAAATACCACTCCACATCGTTGGGGACCACACCATAATCATGTTGGAGCATCGCCCGCTGCCATACGGCTGCCGTCTGCTGGTACTCCATAGCCCCAATCTTCTTGCCTCGGAGGTCAGAAGGAGCACTGATTCCCGCTTCGACGTTGACCCATATTTCGGAGTGGCGAAACTTGCGCGAGGGGAATACTGGGATGGCCACGAGACGGCGATCCCCCTCGTCGGACAGGTGACAAAGGGTGGAAAGGGAGAACTCGGCAATATCGAACTCAGCATGGCGGGCCTGACGCCGGAAAAGCTCGCTGGGAAGCATTGGCAGGTAGTTGATCTCAATGCCGTCAGGCTTCACGGAGCCAGTCTGAAGAGCAAGGGTGCGATCATATTCGCCACAGGCTAGTGTCAGGTTCAATTTCACTTTAAGACCTCCGTATTTCTTACTCTCATCTATTCGACAGACGCGAACAGATCCTCCAAGGGTACGGGACGCTCCATGAGACCCTGCTTTACCAGGTACCCCATCAGCGTATTCAGGATATGACGGTTTGGCTCCAAGCCGTAGATCCAAGGGTCGCCTTGGAACACCCGATCCATCTCCTCCAAGTCTTCGAACATCCACGGGAGCATGAATCGCAGCGTGCCGGTGTTCCTCATCCGCTGCATCACCCAGTCCTTAGATTGCTGCATGGCATGGAAGATGCTGCGAGCAACCCACGGATGCTCGCGGTGCAGTTCCTCTTTGAGCACGACTGTGTGCATGATGGGGAAGAGGCCTGTCTTACGGTAGTAATCTTGCTCCACTTGCCGGTAATCGGGGAAGAGGCGCTGTACGTGGGGGCTGACCCCAAAGCTGGCGGGACGGCGGGCCCCCAACAGGGCATCGATTTCGCCCTCCGCCAACATGGCAGACAAGGTCTTTTCATCACCTATGAACTGTAGGTTGATATCGGGGTCGGCCTCGGGTTGAACGTCCAGCATGTCTCGTGATCGGGGTTGGTTGTCGCCACCCTCGAACCATTGGATTGTGCGCAGGTCGACTCCGTATTCATGCTGCAGGATGCCCTTTATCCAGACGGCTGCCGTCTGCCGGAATTCGGGCACGCCAACCCGCTTTCCCGCCAAGTCCTCCGGAGCACCGATGCCGGAGTTCGTGTTGATGAACATGAACCCGTGCCGAAAGACTCGCGAAGGGAAAGCAGGGATAGCGACGAATGGAAATTCGCCACGGGCGCGAAGGCTCATGTAGAGAGCAAGGAACATCTCGGAAGCATCGAACTCCCCTCCCTTCACCATCCTATCCACCAGTGCAGGCGGGGGCTCCACGGCCACGTATGTCAGATCGATGCCTTCAGGTTGAATAATGCCGTTGCGCAGGGCCTCGGTTCGGTCGTAGGGCCCGCAGGCGAAGATGAGAGGCAATCTCGTCATCATCTACCCCGGCATCGGCTCGTCGAAGTCCTCACCGGCTGCGATGGCAGCATCGCGTCGTTCCAGCCATTCTCTCCGGCGTTCACTGGCTTGGGCAAGGCCTTCCCTAAGGCCTCGTCCCTTCTTCTCTCTTGCCTTTTCTTCAGCCAGTCTTCAAGACTCTTGGCGAGTACCACTACAAGCCTCCATACCTCAGTCTTGGCCAAGGCCAACTCTGCCGACCCCCTACCACCACGGCTCCCAGATACTGGCTAACCATCCAGCCAAGGGCCTCGCTGCTCCACAGCATCGATTACAATGATGGCCTCGCCAGTTCACAGGAGGACCACCAAAATACCAGAGTAGAGGTTCCTATACTCTCTCCAGATACTCCAGATGGCCTCTCACCGTTCCATCCTACACTATGTCTGTGTTGCGTCGTACAGGTCGGCCGGTGGGCCATAGTTCATAGGCTGGAGCACGTAGCCGCGCTAATCGACCCTGCGGGTCCAACCTGCCGATAAGGAGGGTCATTCTGGTCCAGCACCGACCTACCGTGAAAAAACAATGCTGCGCTCGCCCATCGACCGCTTGTTGACCCATTGGGGGGCCTATGGTAGCATCCCGGCACTCCATCTCCTGTCCCATATCATATTCTGGTACGGGCATATCTCGACAGTTCTCTCGTCATTGGGCATGTGGGTCCCATCCTGTGGTCGGAGGTCTGCCGTGCTTACTGGTTGGAGGACTCGCAGGACCCTGCTAGACGGGCTTTTGGTATTGCTGTTGCTGCTCCTCGCCTGTGTGCAGGAAGCCACGCCCACTCCCGCACCCGTCGCGGTCGTCCAGGATACCCCCGACCCAGCACAGATGCCCGTCCAGCAGCCCGCCCCTACCGGAC
>JAAXIE010000353.1 GCA_012270525.1 Dehalococcoidia bacterium
CCCGCCACACGGGACGCAGGTTGGCTCTACATACCGTCTCTGGGGATGCTGGGGTCGGCCATTCCCACAGCCCTCGCAGCCAAGGTTGCCTTCCCCGACACACGGGTGGTCTGCTTCAACGGCGATGGCTCCTTCGGCTTCAACGCAATGGAGATCGACACCGCGGTGCGTCACCAACTGGACGTGAAAATAGTCCTTGGCAACGACGCCGCATGGGGAATCGACCGCCAGATACAGATCGGCCTCTACGGACGGCCCGTGGCCACCGACCTGCTGCCCCAACGCTACGACCTGCTGGCCCAGGGCTTGGGTGCTCACAGCGAACTGGTGGACCGCCCAGAAGACCTTCAGCCAGCCATCCAGCGCGCCTTCAACACCCCCGGCCCCGCACTGGTCAACGTTCTCGTCGACCGCGCCATCAGCCCCCGCGCCGAGGCCGCCATCAATCGAAGGCAGGCGGGGTAGCAACGAGATACGGCGGGTCGAGCGTATAATTGAACACAATCAGGTTTCATTCTTGGGAGAGTGGCATGTACGTTTCAACGACTGAAGTGAGTGTGTCCGAAGCCCTCACTGTCGCTGTGACCGAGGATACACTCACTGCCGAGTTGTCCGATGGGCGGACAATCGCGGCTCCTCTCTCTTGGTACCCCCGCCTGGTGCACGCTACCCCTCAGGAAAGAAACAACTGGCAACTACTTGGCGGCGGGCAAGGGATTCACTGGCCCTCCTTGGACGAGGACATCAGCATAGAGGGCCTGCTCGCGGGTCGAAAGTCGGGCGAAAGCCGTCGGTCCCTCCAGCAGTGGCTTGATGCAAGAAGGGAGGGGCGCGGACTCACGCTGCTGGAACTCACCACCTACGAAGAGAACCAACCGTAACAGCCCGTAGCCCGTAAGACGTAACCCCGGATGCTTTCGTAAATTCATCCATCCATCGAAATCGCTCACCCACTGAACGCACTGGGGAGAGTCCAACACAAGCAGGGGCGTCTCGCCCCCTCGCCGAAACGAAGCGTTCGCCGCCCTACTCCTCCCGCACTACCGGATTCCGCAGGACCCCGATGTTGGAGATCTCCACCTCCACCACGTCGCCCCCCTTGATGTTCTCCGGAATGCCGTCCGTCCCCAGCCACATGATGTCGCCCGGATAGATGGTGTTGTACTTGCTGACCTCGCTGATGAAGGTCGGTGCGTCGAAAATCATGTCCCCCGTGTCGAAGTCCTCGGTAACCCGCCCGTTGACCCTGACGACCGTGCGAAGCTGGTCGGGCACCAAGCCTGTGACGATCCATGGCCCCATCGGCTTGAAGGTGTCGGCGTTTTTGGCCCGCCACAGCGTTCGGTCGTTGCGTTGCCACACGCGCTCGCTGACGTCGTTCCCAATTGTCCAGCCGAACACGTAGTCCAACGCCTCGTGCGGTGCCACGTTTCGGCACTTCTTGCCGAACACCGCCACCAGCTCCCCCTCGTACTGCACCTCGTCATGAGCATCCTTGGGTATGACGATGGCCTCCTCGTGGGCGATGAGAGCGTTGTTAGCCCTGTAGCCGATGTCAGCCCGTGGCGGGAAGGAAGGCTCGCGGTTCAGAAGAGCAGCCATCTTGATCACGTGGTCGCGGTAGTTCACGCCAGCGCAGTAGAAGGTCTCCGGTATCACCGGCACTAGCAATTTCACGTCGTCCAGCTTGTGGCTATTTCCGGTACGAGCATGCTCCCCCCAGGGTATGCCCGACACCTCGACCACGGTCTCGTCCTCCACCATTCCGTAGGAAATCGTCTCGCCCGCTTGGAATCGGCACCAGATCATCGCTCCTCCTTGTGTCGCATGGGGCATGAGAATGCTGGTTGCATCGGTGGCATATGCCACCGGAACTAGTGGGCGCATTCTGGCATCGGCAGTCGAAGAGGGTCAAGCGTCCCCTGACACCCCCATCCCACCCCATGGGACCTCCTGACAACTCCTCATTGACCGCCCGTTCCCCTGCCTGCTAGCCTCGAATACAGGTTGGGGCCCGCCCTCTAGGGTGAGTAAAGCCTTGTCATCCTTGAAGCATCCCCGAAAGGATCACCACCATGGCAACCCTGCACCCGGCCCGATGCACGTATGCACGCTCTCACAGGCCAGCAGGCCCTGCCAGCGGCCCCAATGAGACAAATTCTTCACCCAAACTCAAAGCTGGCGAAGCCAGAATGCGGCAAGTTTGTCTCGTTTCAGCTACAAGAAACACGAATTTTCTTTTCCCAGATAGGACCATTGCCGCACCGTAGATACGAAACCATGTGACTCCAGACGCAGATATCTCCCTGGTGCGGCAAATGCGTGCCCTTCTAGCTACGAACAAGGGGGTCGGAATGGATGCATTTTTGCGGCCTGGCAAAAATCCGGGGTGGCCACGGTCGGCCACCCGGAGTGCTCCGCGAGTCAGGTGAGCTTGCGCCAAGCCGCCTCAGCTTGACACGGCCCAAACCAGCCTATAGCGTAACCCGTAGCCCTTACCCGGCGGAAGGCCCACACCACGCCAGCACCGATGAGTGAACCCCTACTCGAAGGCATACGTGTCCTGGACCTGGGCCAGGACATCGCCGGGCCATATATGACGCGCTTGATGGCTGGGCTGGGGGCCGAAGTGACCAAGATCGAGCCACCCTCCGGCGACCCGTCGCGCCGGGCTGGCCCCTTTCCCGGCCATGTGCCCCATCGTGAGAAGAGCGCCCTCTACCTGTACCTCAATACCTCCAAGCGCGCAATCACCCTCGACCTGTGGACCGAAACGGGACGCGACCTGCTGGCCAAACTGGTCGAGAACGCCGACCTGGTGGTGGAGAGCTTCCGACCGGGCACGCTGAAAGAGTTGGGGCTTGAGTACGAGGCCCTCTCGGCGATAAAGCCTCGTCTGGTCCTCACATCCATCACGCCCTTCGGTCAAGACGGCCCCTACAGCCAGCTTGCCGCCGAAGAACTCACCCTCTACGCCATATCCGGTCTCATGTACCTCACCGGTGAACCGGATGAGGAACCCCTGAAGGAGGGCCCTTCCGTGACCCAGTACGGCGCAGGCCAGATGGCCCTGGTGGGGTCGCTGGCAGCCCTCTGGCAGGCCGAGATGACCGGCGCAGGGCAGCACGTCGACGTCTCCATGGCCGAGAACAACACCGCCATCCTGGAGAACGCCATTGCCGCCTACAGCTATACAGGTCGAGTGGTGCCACGCACCGGCAACAGAGGTTACGGCCGGGCAGCATGGGGCATATATCCTTGTCGGGACGGGCACGTCGGCGTCATCGCCGGCCCCGACCGGCGATGGCCTGCTATCGTGGACCTGACGGGTATCCCAGAGCTTGGAGACCCACGCTTTGCCAGCCGCCGCGGTCGATTGGACTACGCCGACGAAATCGACGCCTACCTGATGCCCTGGATGCTGGACCACGACAAGGAGGATATCTTCACCCGCGCCCAGGAGTTGGGTCTGGCCTTTTCCTACGTGGCTACTCCCCAAGACCTCCTTCACAATGTGCAACTCGAAGCACGGGAATACTTCAGCACCATCCATCAGGATGAAGCCGGAACATACACCTACCCCGGTCCTCCTTTCCGGGTCAGCGACTCCTCGTGGGATATGCGCCCCGCGCCCACTCTCGGCCAGCACAACCGCGAGGTCTTCTGCGAAGGCTTGGGCTTGTCGGATGCCGACCTGGTGGAGCTTCGCGCAAACGGGGTCATCTAGGTTGGCCCCAACGCTGGACAGCCCCGAAATGGGCTCGCCCTTGGAAGGCGTCCGGGTGCTGGACCTGTCGGTCATCTGGGCCGGGCCATATGCCACACGGCTGCTGGCCGACTTGGGGGCCGAGGTCGTCAAGGTGGAAGCCCTGGGTTTCTACGATATCCAGAGA
>JAAXIE010000044.1 GCA_012270525.1 Dehalococcoidia bacterium
TTCCAACACCGTAACAATGTAGGTCGCGTCATCCCCGGTGACGGGGTCGCTGACTTCTCCAGTCCGTAGGGGTTGGGGGCCGAATATGGCCTCGTCCAGATCGCGGTATGCTCCTTTGGGCACCCACCCCTGATAACCGCTCTCGTCGCCGAGCTCTCCAGCCACCGCATCGAACTCTTCGGCCTCCAAGCGCTCGAGTATTCCCTCGGTATCAGCATCTTCGGGGAGCTTTATCCAAGTGACTTCCATGTGTTCGACCTCGGCCAGGGCATGCGCTTCCAGGAGAGCGGCATACTCTTCATCGACCGGGCGCATTTCGACGGCGGACAGCGATTTCACGATGTACGTTGCGTCTTCTGTGGCAACAGGGTCGCTAATCTCTCCTTCGGGGAGGGGCTCCGGCGGGTCAGCACCGAACAGGGTCTCATCCAAGTCGGGATAGACGCCACGCGGCACCCAACCCTTGGGGCCGCTACCTCCACCGACAGCCTGCGCCACGGACGCGAAGTCGTCCGTACGGAGCTCTTCCATGATATCCACAGGTCTTGGAGGAGGGTTTTCGGGGTCGGCTACTTCATGGGGGATCTGTATCCAACTGATGTTCACATGTTCCGCATGCTTCGGAATCCTCTCGCCCAAGGCTTCCCGGAGAGACACGCGATAGACTTGATCGGACACCAGCACCCGATACTCTTCGTCGGTGATCTGGGCCTCGGTAAGAAAGCCTTGGTATCGCTCACGGTACTCAGTCTCCAGTTGACCGGGTTCCACTTCTTGACCCTCAGGAGCTTCCTGAAAGAAGTTGGCCCGCAGGGCTTCGTCGACGTCGTCATCCGTGACGACAACGCCTTCGAACTCCGCTCCCTGCCGGATGAGCTCGGCTTCCACCATGCCGAACAGCACCTCCCAAGGAGCGCGACCCAAATCGACGTTGCCGGTAGTGGCACGCAGCAGGCGCAGACGCTTCACCAGGTCGCCTTGGCTATAGACCGTATCCCTGACCTTGGCAGCTTGGGCCCGTGGAGGCGCGACGAAATTGGCGTAGTAGGCATAGGCGAGTATGCCAACCACCACGACGAGAATGGTGCCAATGAGGGCCCAAGCCAAGCGTTGGCGACGCACCTCGCGGGCGGCACGGGAGCGCTCCATACGACGGTCGCCGGGCCGGGCTGCGGCCCGTTGACGCCTGCCGCCACCACGGCCCACGCCTGCTTGGCTGCGTCCCTGTGGCGGCCGCATCAGCCCGCCCTTCCGATGAGCGTTGCGCGTTTACAGCCGGGGGTAAGGTCCAACTCTATCGTCGCGGAGCCGTGGGAATCACGAAATCCCGGGGTTGGCGGACCTGGTATGAGCGGGGGCCATTGGGAGTAAGGCCAGGTGTCGAGCTCTCTTGATGGCGACAGCGAGGTCGCGCTGGTGCCCAGCGCAAACACCGGTCTTACGGCGCGGGTCGATCTTGCACCTCTCGCTGACAAAGCGACGCAGGCGACCTATGTCTTTGTAATCTATGACCTTCACCTTGTCCACGCAAAAGCCACACACCCGCCGGCGTGGCGGAAACCGCCTCCCTCTGCCTCTTCCGGGAGGACGTCCTCCTCCTCTTCGCATCGCCATCAGCCAGAGTACCTCTCTTTCAGCCTACCAAGTTTTCGATCTACAGGGTGGTGGGTTTATTCCGCTGCCTCAGAAAGGCAGGTCATCGGCACCGAAGTCGGCGCCGGGGGGTGGGGTGTAGTCCCTGCCAGATGGCTCCGTGCCGGCTCCTTCCATCCCCCCTCCAGCAGTGCTCAGGAAGCGGACGTCCTGCGCGGTGACTTCCAGCGATACCCGCGTTTCTCCGTTCCTGTCCTGGAAAGTACGGCTCCGCAACCGGCCGTCCACATAAACCTTGCGACCCTTGGCCAGGTACTGGTTGCACGTTTCCGCCTGGCGCCCCCAAACGGACACGCGGAACCACTCAGTCTCTTCCCTCTGTTCACCATCGCTCGTCGTATAACGGTAATTGGTAGCTACGCTGAAGCTGGTGACAGCTTGGCCATTGGGCGTGTACCGCATCTCGGGGTCCGACCCCAAGTTGCCTATCACGATGATCTTGTTCATCGTCATGGCGCCACCCCCTACAAGTCCCGCTCGGCTTCATCGGCACCATCCGACGTATCTTCCTGCACCCCAGTTCCGGGCAAGTCCTCGGCACCCAGCGAGGCTGCCGCTGGCTCTTCATCCATCGCGGCCACCACGGGCTCCGGCTCGGAATCGGCGACAACAGGGGCCGTGTCCTCTGCTATGGCTTGGTCCGCGGGAGTTCCGTCCGCAACGTCCGGGGATGCCTCTTCGACTGCTTCCTGAGAGGCCTCGTCCGGTGGGGCTTCAGCCATTGCTGCAGCCGCTGTCGCTTCCTCTGGGGCTGTCGCTACCGGGGCTTGCGCATCAGCCACCGACGGCGTTTCGGCTGGGGCTTCAGCCACCACGGCAGGGGCGGTCTCATCTACCGCCTCTGCAACGGGGGACTCCGGGGCTGATCCGGGAGGAGCCTCCGCAGGGGCTTCGGCCACCGCTGCAGGAGGAGGAGCGGCCGGAGGCCGTACACCCAGGTCCTCTCCGCGCGGGGGTGGCTCGGTGGGACGTGGTGAGGCCCCGATAGGCAGCTCGGCCTTCACTAACAGATGCCGGATGATGTTCTCCGACAGCCGCAGATGGCCCTCGATCTGCGACATGCGCGTGCCGTCGGTCTCGAAACGGGTCAGGTGGTAATTGCCTTCAAGAAAGCGATTGCCAGCCTTCCTTATGGGGTAGGCCAAGCGGCGGGTGCCCCATCTTTCCTGGTAGGTGACGGTGCCACCACCGTCGGCCGTGATCACTGCATTCAGCCGGTCCCAGGTGTTGGTGACCTCTTCCTGGCTGAGAATCGGACTCAGAATCGTGACAAGTTCGTACTCGGGCAAGAACCGGCTCCTAACTCAATCGTGCGGATGGTTTGTGGCGAGGATTATAACACCCCGCTTCCGGCCGCCTCAACTCAGTCGTCGAGACCGGGCACTGGGAAGCCGGAAGTGAGGTCACGCACGCGTTCACGGATGTCCCGTGAGGAGGACTCATCGAGGGGTGCTGACAATGTTTCCACCAGCAGCCCCGCCACCTGCTGCATCTCCGCCGGAGCAAAGCCACGGCTGGTCAGGGCAGGGGTCCCCAGCCTCAAACCACTGGTGATGCGCGGAGGGAGGGGGTCGTAGGGGATGGCGTTCTTGTTCACCACGATGTCGACCTGCTCCAGTCGCTCCTCGGCTTCCCGCCCGGTAATGCCC
>JAAXIE010000190.1 GCA_012270525.1 Dehalococcoidia bacterium
GACTTGCCTTCCAAAAGGTTTGCCATTTCAGGTCAGCCCTCGAATATCACTGTTTTCTAGCTGGGTCCTCACCCGTCAGATGGGGACTCCATCGCGATTCCAAGCACCTTATGGACATGATTGGCGATCAACTCGCGGTCCCTGTCCATGCTGCCGTCGCCGGAGAAGGGGTCGAAACGTCCTTGGCCGTAGAAGTTGCCCTGGAACTTGCGTGCCAGGGAAAACCCCATCTCCAGCGATTCGTCGTTCCGCTCCCCGGACAGGTGTCTCATGGCATCGACCAGGTTCCTGTGCGACCCCACGGACCAGCCGCGGAGCAGGGCAGCAGCCATGGCGGCGTGGGCGGCTGCTCCCCATAGCTTTTCGCTGCCCTGCAGGATGTCCCCCGCCTCGAACTCCTCTCCCGACTGCTCCAGGAAGGTGAAGGCAGCCTTGACGTGTTCCTGCGCGGGCATGTCCCTGGTAGTAATTCTGTGACTCCTACTGCCTTGGCGGTTGGGCTGGAGCTGGGTTGTAGATGTCTTTGGTGAGGTAATCCCGCGCCTGCGGGGCAAGGGTTTCCATATCCCAGCCGCCGACGTTGTAGATCGAGCGCACTGGGCGTGGTTGGGACATCAGGGATACCTGGCCTCCGTATACGAGGAAGGTCTGGCCGTTGATGTTGGACGCGTAGTCGCTGGCCAGAAAGGCGACGAAGGGGGCCACGTCGTCGGGGTTGTTTTCCAGTTCGCCTTCGGTGATGGCAGCAACCCCGCCCCGGGCGCGGGCTTCGCGTGCCGAGTCGGGCACGGCCGCCACCATCCGGGTGGAGGCCCGGGGCGCGATGGAGTTGGCGGTGACGCCGTAACGGCCCATGTCCTTGGCTGCGACCTTGGTGAAGCCGGCGATACCCGACTTGGCGGCCCCGTAGTTGGCCTGCCCGGAGTTCCCCACCAGCCCCGACTCGGAACTGAAGGTGATGATGCGCCCGGAGCGCTGCTGCCGGAACAGGATGCAGGCGTGCTTCACGACGGTGAAGGTGCCCTTGAGGTGAACGTCGATGACGTCGTCCCACTCCTGCTCGGTCATGTTGAAAATCATGCGATCACGCAGGATTCCGTGGCAGGTGACCACGATGTCGAGCTTGCCATAGTTGTCGATGGCCATCTGCACGATTCTCTCGCCAGCTTCCATGGTGACCACCGATTCGTGGCAGGCGACGGCGTCGCCGCCGTCGGCCCGGACCAGGGCAACGGTTTCGTCGGCTTGAGAGACGTCCTGTCCACTGCCGTCGACGTTCACGCCAGGGTCGACCACCACCACCTTGGCACCTTCGGCCGCCAACTGCCGGGCCACGCCACGACCGATGCCACGACCGGCACCGGTGACGATGGCCACTTTGTCGAGCAAGATGTCTGTCATTGAGGTCCCTCCTGACCGGCGTCCGGTCGAATCACTAGTGTCACCGGGATGCGGGGTACCGCCAGCTAGTCACGGGAAGGCAACTCCACGGTAGCCGAGCCTGGGGTGGTGGTCTTGCCGTCGCTGTCCTCCACCCAGATGTCGCAATCGACCAAGTGGCGTCCCTCTTCGACGTACTTGCGAGTTACGCGGCCCTTGCAATAGAGGGGCTTGCCGGGTTCGTCCATGCCCCTGTACTGGCAGGCGAGCCGCCGCAGGGTGCCAGCCTCGCCGATCCAGTCGGTCATCAGTTGGCCGAGGAAGGCGTTTTTCAGGGCACCGTGCAGGATGGGCCCGGGCAGGTTGTTGCCTATGGCGAAGTCCTTGTCGTAATGAATCTCATAGAAGTCGCCGGAAGCCCCTGCATACTGGACCAGCTGCCGGGTGGTGGGGTTCTTCACCAGGGTGGGGATATCCATCCCCTCTTCCACGTCCTGCCATTGCAACTGTGCCATGGTGCTTCTCCAGCGACCAGCCGGGCTGAGGCTCCGGCCTTGGGCTGGTCTATTCTCGTTCGGGAAGGCCGTTGATCAGCCAAGAATCCCAATTGAAAGACGCCGGCTGGCACGGTGCCACAAGATGCGCAGGGTCTTTCCAGGGTACCGGCCTTCGCCAGCGTGAAGGTTATGCAAGGTCTCCTCAGTACCGGATCAGCGTCGATTTCTGGGTGGCCACCACCTGGTCCAACTGGTTGGTGTAGGTGGTGACGGTGGAGACGAATATCATGGGCCCCAGCCGACCTTGGCGCTCCGATACGTCGGTCACCCTATTGATGGCAGTGATACGGTCTCCCGCGCGGACCGGCTCGAAATATTCCCATTCGCTGCCACCGTCCAGCACCCTCTGGAACTCCTCCTCGAAGGGCAACTCAAGACGCTCGGTGCGCAGGTTCCGCAGGAAGGTGGGGGTGGCGATGATGCCACCGTAGCGGCTCCTGCGAGCGGCGACCTCGTCAGTCCACAGGGGGTTCGAGTCTTCGATGGCCTCGGAGAAGCGAGCGATGGCCCCCTTCTCCACTTCCAGGGTGACCGGCGGCGATTCGGTGCCGATGGCCCGGTTGCGGATTTCTTCGGTTATGACGGGTCCCTGGGAGGTCAAGCCGGATTATCCTTCAGAGTGTCATACATCCGGTGGATGCGCGTTTGCAGTTTACGGATGGCCTCGAAGGGGTGTCAAGGAAAGTGTGGGCGTCGGGCAGTCGTTGCGGGCTTGGGGGGCTTACGCGATGACTGCTTGCGGCTGGCGATGCTGCGTTTACAAGCAACCCGGCTTGTGCTACAACCCAACCGGTGCACCCACCCAACGGGTGCATCCATGGGCCCTGAATGTTCACCACAAGTAACTACCCCGGAGGTCCTGGCATGGCGGAGCAGGCTGCCAGCATTGAAGCCCTACTGGAAGAAGAGCGAGTCTTCCCCCCATCTCCCGAATTCGCCCAGCAGGCCAACATCAATGATCCCAGCGTATATGACGAGGCGGAGCGGGACTTCGAGGGTTTCTGGGCGCGCTTCGCCGACGAACTCAGTTGGTTCCGGAAGTGGGACACCGTGCTGGAGTGGGACCCGCCTCATGCGAAGTGGTTCGTGAGGGCTACGACCAACGTTTCGTACAACTGCGTCGACCGGCATCTGGCCACCCGCCGCAACAAGGCGGCCATAATCTGGGAGGGCGAGCCGGGGGACTGGAAGGTCTACACCTACTGGGATCTCTACCGCGAGGTGTGCCAGTTCGCCAACGTGCTCAAGGGCTTGGGCGTCTCCAAGGGCGACCGGGTGACCATCTACCTGCCCATGGTGCCAGAGCTTCCCATCGCCATGCTGGCCTGCGCCCGTATCGGGGCCCCCCATAGTGTGATATTCGGCGGTTTCAGCCCCGATTCCATCCGCGATCGTATCGAGGACTCCCAATCGAAATTGCTCATTACCGCCGACGGCGGGTTCCGCCGGGGCAACATCGTGCCTCTGAAGCGGAACTCCGATGAGGCCATCACTGGCGATACCAGCATCGAGCAGGTTGTGGTAGTGCGTCGAACCGGCCATGCCGACGACCTGATGCTACCGGGACGCGATCACTGGTGGCACGACCTGATGCAGGGGGCGTCGCAGAAATGCGACCCGGAGCCCATGGACGCCGAGGACATGCTGTACATGCTGTACACCTCGGGCACCACGGGCAAGCCCAAGGGCATCGTGCACACCACCGGCGGCTACATGAC
>JAAXIE010000074.1 GCA_012270525.1 Dehalococcoidia bacterium
TAGGAGGTCATCAGCGAACTGGCGATGCGCAGGGTCCCTTCACTGCCGAAAATCCAGCTCTGGTTGTAGGGTGCCAGACCCGTCGCCTGGCTCACCACGATATGGGCGGTCGCCCCGCAGGCCATGTCGCACAGGACGTCAATATGGTCCGGCATCCTGACCGGGCGCATCCTGCCGTCAGGATCATGCCGGGCAGGCACGAACACCCTGGAGTTGGCCATAACCCGCGTCGCTGGCCCGACCCACCGCACCAGGGCCTCATACACGATGCCCAACCCCAGCGCGTTGTAGCCGTGGACGTCCCAGTCCTGCCGCCAGTCCAGGGGTGACGCCCGGTTGAGGAACCCGCCCGCCAGTTGGTTGTCGATGGAACGCCCAACCCACATGTCGATGGAAAGCAGCCGACCCAGGGCCCCGCTGCTGATCCGGTCGATCACGAGGTTGTCCACCTGGAAGGTGGCAGGCGCAGGCACGATTTGGGTCACCAGACCCGGCTTGCTGCGGGCCGTATACAGCATGGCGCGAGCTTCCGCAGCCGTCCGCGACATCCGGGACTCGCACAGAACGTGCTTGTTGGCAGCAAGGGCCGCCAGGGTCATCTGGCAGTGGGTATCGGGGAAGGTGCCGATGCAAACAGCGTTGGTTTCAGGGTCGGCTACCAGCTCCTGCCAGGTGTCGTAGACCTTCGGTATCCCGAACTCGTCGGCGACCCTCTGGCTGGAAGCACGACTGCGATTGGCGACGCCCACCACCTCGACCCCATCCATGGCCAGCCACCCCGGAATGAGATTGATGCGAATATCACGCCCCGCACCAATGATCCCGATGCGGACCGGCCGGCTACGACGTAGGTTGGTGGACATCTTCAGTTCCTTTACCCACGCAGGTCCCCCCTAGCGTGGCCCAGTCCTGCGATGCCGTTTCGCCAAGCGCATCATATTGGAAATACCTGTATATCGATGAGAGTTACCTGGTGAGCACCCTCGTCAATTGTGTAATAGACCCAAAGAGGAGGTTCTGTACGGAACCGCAACACCCAAAGGTTGTAATGGGGCAGGTGATTTCCACCCCTGGGATCTCGTTCCAGTCTCCAGTCCTGGCTCCATTTGATTTCGTCCCACCTCTCAACGCTTCCCAAGATATCCTCAGCCAACCCAAGGAACTCCTGGGATTCCAGTATCTGAAAGGGGGACTCCGAGGGACTAGAGTCCGTCACGCCTCGATGCCACCACGCCCGCGTATTCCTCCGCTTCCTGGGTCAATGGCTCAGGACTTAGCCACGCAGTCTGATAAGGTATCGTCTCCCCCGGCTTGGTTAGTAGCCAGCCAAGCTCCTGATGGGAATAATCAGAGGCTTGGCGGGCGGTCATATACCGCATCGACTCTATGGCTTCGTCCACGATCGCCAACTCTCCCGGACCGAAGAGAGCAACATTGGGTTCACGGTCAGCGACTACTCGCTGCTGTACTCCCGAGAAATACTGCCTGTTCTCCAGGTGAACGCAACCCGTGTCGACCAATACCCGGCGCTCCTGCAGCATCCGGCGCGGGGCCGGGCCCTCGCTCAGCCTTTGATAGCTGGCTCCAGTAATCGACTGCCCCAAGCGGCGGTACGCTCCGAAATCCGAGTAGTACAGTATCTTGTTGAGCTTAACAGCACCAAAGCGAGGATCGCCCTCGCTCTCTCTGGCGATATAGATGACCAACTCGCGAAACTTCTGAGCGTCGTAAGCCGCTCTACCTGTTTCATCGGCACCCGGTTTGGGTTGGGACATGGTGGTCCTCCTCGCTGACTCCATTCTATCAGTGGCTATCGTCACTGGGGAGTAACGACCCATCAGCCCGTTGACCACGCCTCCCCTGCCTGCTCACCCCGCCCTACGGCCCAGTATCGCTGGGGTCCCAGATCCAGTACTTCGCGAGAGCTCCCGCGTCCACCCGCATGTCAAACCCCGTAATCATCTCCGCCTCGTCCGACGCGAGAAACGCCGCAGCCTTCCCGTAATGGCTGGGACTCGGGAGAGTACGCAGCGGGCTGCCCGCCCTGGCGTTCCCTCCGGGGCCCTGGCGGGGATTGCTGTAGGGCCGGGGACGGGGCCACTCCACGCCCCAACGCCCTGCCCGCTCCCGACCCTCGGTGGGGTCAGTGGCCGTGGGCGTCAGGCTGTTCACCCGGATACCATGCTGGGAAAGCTCCATGGCCACCGAGCGGGTGAAGTTGAGCAGTCCGCCCTTGCCAGTGCTGTAGGCCACGTTCCACGGCTCCCCCTGGTGCCCAGCCGTGGAGATGATGTTGATGATGCTCCCCTTCCGTCCCTGCTCGATCATCAGACGCGACACATGCTTGGTGACCAGAAAGTTGCCAGTGAGAATGACCTCCAGTTGGTGGCGCCACTGCTCCACCGGCATATCCACCACGCCAGCCCAGTTGAAGATCACCGCACCGTTGACCAGGATGTCCACGCCCCCGAAGGCTTGCCGGGCCTGCTCCACCGTGGCCTGCACCTGCTCTTCGCTGGTCACGTCGCACACCAGCCCGATGGCCTCGCCTCCCCGCTCATTGATGGCCTCGGCGCAACCGTTGGCGAAGCCGGGGAAGATGTCCACCGCCACTACCTTCGCCCCTTCATCAGCAAGCCCCTCCGCAATACCGCCAACGATGTTGGGGCTGGACCCTGTCAGCAGGGCAACCTTGCCGTCTAGCTTACCCATTCACTGCTCCTTCCGATGGTGCCAGGCTTACCGAAATCTGGTGGAAGTCAGAGACCGACTGCACCCTAGTAGATGATACTGACCGCCCCGTGCCACGTCAGGGCCTCCATGTCGAGTGTGGCACGGCGGTACTGGATTTTCAGGTCCCCATTGACCCGCCGCAAGGTGTACTGGTAGTGCCCCACATACGGGTCCCCTTGGCCGCTCCGGAACCGGTACACCAGTGCCGAAGCGGCCACGTGAATCTCGTCGTCGCTGGCCCCGGTGACCCTCACGTTGGTGATGAAACGCCGCGTTCGCGACCAAGGGTACTCGCGGTGGGCATGACGACTGTTCAGCCGCACCACACGGGCCCTCAGGCGCACGATATCGTCATCGATGAACACCAAGTCCTTGTTGGGATCGCCATCGGGCAGATCGGTAGTGGGAACGATGTACCGGCAGTCCTCGGTGAACAGGTCTGCCCACTCATCCAAGCGCCACTGGTCCAGGAGAGCCGCCTCTTCATAGAGGAAGTCCTCCACCTCTTGACGCAGGGCGACCCGCTCCAGTCTTGAGAGTTCCATCCCATTCTCCTGTTACTACTGTCGTCGACTGCGGTTCCGGGGCCCGCGGCCACGAGTCCCTAGCCGTCCCCCGTCGTGCCCACCGGCTCCGGCGCATGGTCGCTCGTATCCGCCGGTATCCCGTGGTCGGTGAGACCCATCATGTCGGCGTGCCACCGCCTCCAGAAACCGCGCATCTGCAACTCGTC
>JAAXIE010000126.1 GCA_012270525.1 Dehalococcoidia bacterium
CGTCTCCGACAAATTCGAACGACGAGGCAACAGGTTCATCACCTTCCACGTCTCCGCCACCAACCAGAATGGCGAACGAGTGGTCGAGTACGACTACATCTGCCTCTGGGAACAGGGGGTGGTCGAAAGGACGAACGCTGACCGCGGCGCCTAGGCCCGCTGCTCAGGGAACCCGTGCCCCACCCACCGGATCTGGCCCCTCACCCGCATCTGCTCTTCCCAAGGCACCGGTGACCAGTCCGGGTTGTCGCAGTGGAGCCACCAGCCATCCTCCCGGCGGTGGACCCGCTTGGCCACAAGATAATCCCCCGACCTGATAACGTAGAGGCAATTGTCCCGTAGCTCGGTCCGCAGGTAGTCGACGAGGATGACCGAACGGTCCGGGAGAGTCGGATGCATTGAATCGCCCTGCACTCGAAATACAGACGCGTTCTCCGGGTCAATACCCTCCTGCTCCAACCGAAACCTGCGGAATGGCATCCCAGTGCCTTCCAGGGTGGTCACCGCTGCCCCGGGGAATCCGCCCATCGCCTCCTCGCTATTGATGGGCACCACCTCTGTTCCGGCATCGGAAGGCCCGCCCGGTTGTCTCACAGGACTGGGGTCGTCCGTCAGTCCAACAAGATAATCGACCGAAGTGTTCAGAACCTTGGCCAGGACCGGCAGCGCATCGTAGGCAAGACCCCGACGGCCTGCCTCCACGTGCGACATCAGGCTCCGGTCCCTTTTCAGGACGTCCGCCAGTGCCTTCTGGGTCAGCCCGGCCCTACGCCTGGCTGCCGAGACTCTTTCCGCCAGCATCGTCCCAACATTATACATTCCAGTCGACAGCTGACTGCCCGTCATCTACAAGACCGCTATCCCAGCTTCAGGACCTTCTGCGCGTTCTCCAGCAATATCTTGGCCCGCACCTCGTCGCTCAGTTCCCACTCGTTGAACTCTCGCAACCACCGGTCGGGCGTGATCAGAGGCCAGTCGGAACCGAACAGCACCTTGTCCTGCAGGCGACGGCTGCACTCGTGCACCAGATTCTGCGGGATGAACCGCGGGGCCCATCCCGACAAGTCCATGTAAACGTTGGCCTTGTGCAGCGTGACGGCGATCTGCTCGTCCACCCAAGGCCACCCGGGGTGGGCCATGATCACCGTCAGACCGGGAAAGTCCGCGGCCACGTCATCGAAGCACGGTATCGGAGCACTGTATTTCAGCTTCAGTCCCGACCCGCCCGGTGTGCCCGACCCCGCCCCGGCATAGCCCGAATGGAACAGCACAGGGATGTCCAGCTCCACGCACTTCGCATACAACGGGTAGAACCGCTCGTCGTTGGGGAAGAACTGCTGGTGTATGGGGTGCAGCTTCAGGCCCTTCATCCCCAACTCCCTGACGCACCGCTCCACCTCGTTGATCGCGATCTCCCCCTTCCAGGGATCCACGTTGCAGAAGCCGACGAACTGCTCCGGGTATTCCCGCACGATGCCAGCGACGTAGTCGTTGGTGTCCGGCGGCTCGCCGGTTGTGGTCTCCGTGTCCACCGAGAAGATGACCCCCAGTATGTCCAGCTCCCTGTACCTGTTAGCCATGTCTTCCACGGTTGGCGGCGGGGGCGAGCGAAAATACTCCCGCAGTTGCGCATCCACCGGCCTGTCGGGCAATCCGGGCTGCCGTGGAACGTGCATGTGCATATCGATTGCCTGCATTATTGGCTACCTTTCTCCGGCACTGGGTGGTCTTGGTCAGCAACATTGTAGTTGCATCGCCATGGGTTAGAAAGCGCGTACCCTTGCGCTTCCCGGCGGCTGGCCCCTTCGGTCGCAAGCCGTTACCATGCTGCCAGGCGCATCGCGCCCCCAGGAGGCTTTTGGATGAAGTTTGGGTTATTCCTCGAATGGCCGAATCCGGCCTTGCGCAACTGGAAGACTCTGTTCGAAGAGGGCGTCGAGCAGGTCCAGTACTCCGAGGAACTGGGATTCGACTATTGCTTGGTGGCTGAGCACCACTTCTCGAATTACGGGAACTCGCCTTCCCCCCTGCTCCAAGCCCTGCATATCGGACAGAGAACCAGGAGAATACGCATCGGCACGGCGGTTCTGGTGCTGCCCGTGTGGCAGCCCTTGAGGCTGGCTGAAGAAGTGGCGGTGCTGGATAACCTCATCGACGGGCGCTTCATCTGTGGCATCGGTCGAGGGTACCAGCCCCACGAGTTTGGCGGCTTCGGCGTGACCATTCCCGAATCGCGGAAGCGGTTCGACGAAAGCCTCGAGGTGATGCTGAAGGCTTGGACGCAGGACGAGTCCTTCGCCTACGAGGGCGAGTACGTCAACATTCCCCGCGAGGTGACCGTGTGGCCCAAGCCTTTGCAGAAGCCCCACCCGCCCTTGTGGCTGGCTGGCACCAGCGTGGAATCGATGCGCGTGGCGGCCCAGTGGGACATGATGCCCATCACCGCTGGGCTGATGGGCCACGAGGGCGTGAGGGCCCATGTGGCCTCACTGGTGCACGCCTACAGGGAGTTGGGCAAGCCCACCAACGGACTGGAAGTGGGCCTGCAATGCGTTACCCATGTGGCCGACACCGATGACGAAGCCCGTACCCAACTGCCCTATGCCCGTTGGCAGAACCGGGCTGGACGCGCCCTGAACAGGCTGGATGTTTCCAATGGGCGTGTCTCCCCCAGCCCCTTCGAGGGCGAGCTTGACGACGAGGGCTTCATGCAGAGGCTCTACTTCGGCAGCCCCGACACCCTCATCAAGAAGTTCAAGCAGGCAGCGGAGTTGGGCGTGACCCATGTCAGTTGCTGGATGATGTTCGGGGGCATGGAGCACGAAAAGCTGATGCGTTCGGTGCGTCTCATGGGCGAAGAAGTCATCCCCGCCCTCAAGGACGTCCATCCCCCTCCCGACCTGGTCGAGCAACTGGCCAGCGAACCCCTGGTCTCCACCGACCAACTCCAAGCCGCCCGCGCCGGTCTCCCCACCAGCGGCCCGCTCATGACCTGACCCAGTCGCACGCATATCAATAATGGGATCGCCGCGGGTCCTGACAGGACAGAATTCGGGGGATTTTGTGCGATAGGAGAACAGGCTGGCTCCCCGGGCAGGACTCGAACCTGCGACCAATCGGTTAACAGCCGACCGCTCTACCGCTGAGCTACCGGGGAAGGGATCACGAAGAAGGAGATATCAATCTTGATTCTATCATCGCTCGCCCGGACCCTACAAGGCAGCGCCCGCGCCTTCCGCACGCACTCCGCCCTGCACCCTGCGGTTGACGGGGGCTTGACCCGCCCCTAGTATCTGCGTCATCACCGTTGCCCGGTTGGCAAGCGGGAGGTGTTGCATGGCACAGGAGCAGTCCCACGACCATGGGAACGGGGCCATTGAGAAGCTGGATATCCGCATCGAGTATTGCGTGCCTTGAGGGCACGCCCTGCGGGCAGCCTGGATAGCTGCCGAGATCCTGGAACGGTTCCCCAACGATATCCGGTCCTTCAACCTCGTGCCCGGAGGCCATGGCCAGTTGGACCTCTTCTTCAACGACGAACTGATCATCGGCCACATGACCCCTGAAGGAGGCTTCGGCCTGGGGGCTGACGATGCCAACCGTTTCCTCGATGCCCGCACCGTGACCGCTAAGATTCGCGAGTGGCGGGAGAGGGTCGGCAGGCCGGTGGAGAAGGCCATCGGCGGCCGGGTCGATGTCGTGGATGAAGACTTGGGCCTCAACCCCAACGACCCGCAGCTACAGTCCAAGTTGCCACCCGGACACATACCATCTTCGAGGAGGGGGTAATCATGAGTTACAAGCCGAAGTACCTGCAGCATGCCAATCTCTTTGTGCGGGACTCCGACGTATCGCGGGAGTGGTACGCCGACATCCTCGGCCTCCATACCTACGATGTCGTGCCGGGCAAGATCGCCTTCCTCACCTCCGACCTGGAGCAGTCCCACGAGGTGGCCCTGATTTCGGTGGGGACCGATGCTCCCGGCCCGGAGCGGGGACGAGTCGGGCTGAACCACACCGGCTGGCAGATGGAGACCCTCGAGGACCTGCGGGAGTTCTACCACCGCGCCAAGGCCAAGGGCGTGGAGATCGACTTCGTGGCCGACCACGGCATCTCCATTGGCGTCTACATCAAGGACCCCGACGGCAATGGCGTGGAGGTCTCTTACGAGTTGCCCCGCAGCCAGTGGCACAGCCAGGAGAACATCTTCTCCGGCGAAACCAATGTCAAGGGCAACTTCCCCGGCCCATGGGACGAAGCCCACGTGCAGACCATGGTGCCCGCTAGATAGCTGTCCGCCCGTCGTAAGGGAGTGCCTACAAAGTGCGCTCCCTTACGATCTCCTCGGCAACACGCCTCCCCGTCTCCCGCAGCAGTTGCCTGTCCTCGGCGAAGGTGGCCGCCGGAGGCAGGGGCAGGATCGTGCCACTGGAGAAGGTGGGCACGTGGACATACGGCGCACCTGAATCCAGGTCCTCCGGTGCCCCGTTCTGTACGTCGCGGATGCTCCGCCTGATCAGGTTGCGCATCATGATGATGCCACGGTCGGTGCTCCCCAGGTGTTCCAAGCCATGGCGGGCTATCGGCCGCTGCGAGACCTGCGCGTCATAGTCACCGGGCACCCGCTGCCTCTCGTGATAGGACCTGTCATCGGTCTGGCCGAACCCGGTGCCCACAGGCAGTGGGTCCCCTTCCTTCAGGCGGGCCAAGCCCATGAACATGGTATGGGTATCATCCACCGGTACCGCCCAGTGGGTGCGCTCGGCATGCCTCACCGACTGGCGCTCCCCCGGCGGGTTCATCAGAAACTGGTGAATGTACGGCGGTACATAGTCGGCCAGCCGCACCCAAGCCTTGTCCCCCAACCGCCGTGTGTCGATGTACACCATCCCACCCGTCGGTACCTCCATGAAATCCATCTCCGACTCGATGGCCAGGTCATCCTTGAACTGCACGGTACTGACGGTGGTGTGCAGGAAGTAGAGGTGCGCCGGGTCCATGCAGTTTTCTTTCACCTGGAGCCAGTTGCAGGGAAAGACGTGCTGCTCCAGCAGGTAGTACTCCACGTCGGGCAACTGGAAGGTGTCGTAGACGGGCAGGGGTGGCATCAGGTCGGGCGGGCCCATGTAGGCGAACACGATCCCCAGGTGCACGCGGGTCGGGTAGGCACCGTGGCATAGCCGGTCCTTCAGCGTGCTGTCTGCTGGTTCACCCGGCGTATCCAGAATGGTGCCGTCATAGTCGTAACGCCAGCCGTGATAGCAGCATTTGATGCCCCGCTCCTCGATGATGCCGAACTCCAGCGACGAGCCACGGTGGCTGCAGTGCAACTCCAGCAGGCCGATGGTGCCCTGCTTGTCGCGGTAGATGACCAGATTCTCCCCCAGAATGCGTATCCGCTTGGGCAGGTCGCCTAGGTCTCGCGCATAAGCGACGGGAATCCAGTAGCGACGCATCCACTCGCCACAGGGTGTCCCTGGCCCCACACGGGTGATCTCCGCATCTTCCGCGGGAATCTCGCGGTGCTCATAGCCTGCGTAGGTCTCATTCAGAAAGGGTGCCCTTGTCGACATATCTCGGCCCCTCCTTGCCCGGTAACGTGGGTCCCGCAACGGTTGCGCCCAGCTCCCGTTCGATACGACGAATAGTATCTCCAAACAATGACGCTTGACTAGCGTCGCGGCACTGGCCGTATCTGCAACTCATTTTCCCGTAGCTAAGGTGCGCCGCGTTTGTCGCATTTGCTGGCAGAGCCGTTTCTGCCCTGTACCCGTGAACTCCGCCGCCATGTGCCGCTGGAGACCTGCCGTCCTCTTGCGAGGCAACAGACCCTGAGGCTGGAGTCGAATCCAGGGCTGGCATGGCAGTGTTCCGTCCCTCCGAGAATGGCAAGGCTCGGTCGACATGTGCCGGGTGATCCCGACCCACAATCAGGCTAACAAGAGCGGCCGGTAGGGGCAATGGGCGTTTGTCATAGGGCCTACTGCCTGCGAATGTGGCCCCAAAACAGACCGACACCACGGCGTTTGTGAATGGCCAGCGTTCTATGAGTCCCGCTGGAGGCGAGGCGAAGGGCGTCGGATCACTCCTCCGAGTTCCAGCCTCCGAGTACATGGTGCGCTGGCAGGTAATACAGGCCTCCGGTCAATAGCCGTTGCACGTCGGAAAGCAGCATCTGGCTGGGAGCCTGCGCTTGGGCCCCGGTGAGCCTTGCAAGGAAGGGACGTCGCGGGCGGATGAACGTGGGACGAGGTCGGGTGTTGCCAAGTTCAGCCGCCATTTCCAAGGCCACGTTGAAATCACCCAACTCATCGACGAGACCCGCCTCTTTCGCCGTGCGCCCCGTGAATGCCTCGCCGGTAGCCAAGGCCCGCACCTGCTCTCCGTCCATGCTCCGCCCTCTGGCCACAACCTCCACGAAGCTCTGGTGCACCTCGTCTATCAGTGCGCGGAACTTTTCGTCCTCTTCCGGCGTGTCGCTGCGCCAGAAGCCACCCATATCCTTCAGGTGGCCTCCCTTGTGCACTGTGAACACGATACCCAAACGTTCCAGCAACTGCTCCAGCACCGGCCGGAGGTATATCACGCCGATGGAACCCACCAGCGACGAAGGTAGGGCGACAATCCGCTGGGCGGCACAGCTCATGAGGTAGGCTCCCGATGCCCCCGTGCCCCTCACGTAGGACACCACAGGCTTGACCTCGGCAACTCGCTGCAGCTGCTGGTACAGGGCCTCCGATGCCGCGGCTCCTCCTCCCGGCGAGTCTACGTCCAGCACCAGGGCACGAAAACGCCTGTTCTGGCGCACCGCGTCGAAAATTCGCGAGTATGCGGGCACACGTACGGCCTGACCAATGACTCCCGTAAGCTCCACCACAGCCACTCCGTGTCGTCTTCCAAAGGGCACGTCAGCCAGCCCCTTTCCGGTCAGAGTTCGAGAGCTTCATGGCGTGGGCGGAGCCACCTGGAATGGGGGCAGATGCAATGGTATGGGCACCTCCACCACCACCGGACGATCCTGTCGAAGAGCATCTCGCAGGGCGTCACGCAACTCCTGGTGCGAACCCAGCTTCATGCCCTTGGCACCCAAGCTCTGCACCAATCCTTGGTAGTCCACTTCGGGTAGTGCGGTCCCGATGTAGCGACCCTTCAGCCGGTCCCTCTGCTCGGTGAGGCTGGCACCCAGGGAACCATTGTTGAACAGCAGGGCGACCACGTTAGCCCCTTCATGTGCTGCCGTCGCCAGTTCGTTGCAGGCATAGGTGAAACCGCCGTCACCGCATAGGGCCACCACCTGGCGGTTCGGATTGCCTATCTTGGCCCCGATGGCCGTGGGCAAGGCGAACCCAAGGGTGGCGAAGTAGGACGAAGTGAGGTAGGAGCGGGCTTGGTGCACCGGAAAGGCTAGGTGCGCCCAGTAGCCCATGTCGGTCACGCCCGCAACGACGATGGCGTCGTCCGCCAGTTCCTCCCGGATGACATCCAGCATTTCCGTCTGCAGCGGGGCGTTCTCCCGCACTCGCTGGGCGGCCTCCGATTTGATATCTGCCAGTTCCGCGGAAGTCCATCGACTGGCATGAGCAGTCCCTCCCAGGTGCTCCAGAAGCCCTTGAAGAGCAAGCCTCGCATCCGAAGCGATGCCTAGCTCAAGCGACAGGTTGCGTCCCACCTCCTCAGGGTCCACATCGATCTGTATCACCTTCTGGTGGGACTGGAATGCCCATGATGGCCGCGGCATAAGTGTGTGGGCCCGACTTCCTATCACCAGAATGACATCGGCTTGGGGCAGGGTGCGGACCGAAGGCCCGTGGGCATAATAGAAGGAGCCCAGCGATAGGGGGTTGTTCTCGGGAATGGCCCCCTTTCCTTCGGGCGTCGTGATTACCGGGGCGTTCAGGGCGGTGACCAACTCCAGGAGTTCTGTGGAAGCATCGGAGAGCATGACGCCACTGCCAGCCCACACCACCGGGTGATGGGCCCCCGCCAGCAACTCCGCCGCCTTCCGAATGTCCGCGGGGTCAGGGCCCTGCTTGGTGAACACTTCCGTCTCGGCCAGTTGC
>JAAXIE010000289.1 GCA_012270525.1 Dehalococcoidia bacterium
AGAATCGACTGGCTCGGCGGAGTCCTGCTGGTGGCCACCGCGATGGTGCTGATTGCCTCGGGGAACCACCTGCACGGAGGAGAGGACACGTTTCTGTCGAGTGACGCCCTCACGTATCACCTGCCCATGCATGCTGCGTTCATCGCCCTCCTCGTAGTGTTCGTGCTGGTTGAGAGGCGGGTGACCAACCCCGTCATCGACATGAGGCATTTCCGACAGACGCAGTTCTCCATGTCCCTGGCTTCCAACGTGACCTACCACTTTTCCATGCTGGCGACCATGACGCTGGTACCCATCGTGGTGGAGGAGGGGTTCGGCATGGCCCCCATCTGGGTCACGGTGGTGCTGGTGCCCAGCCAGTCTTTGGGCATCTTCATGCCCATGGTGGCGGGTTGGGTGTTCGACCGCTACCAGCCCCGTCTGCTGCGCCCTGGGACCATGGCCCTAATCGCGGGAGGCTTCCTGATGGTTGGGATGCTTACGCCGCATATGCCCTTCTGGACTCTGCCTCTGCTCATGTTGCCCATCGCGATTGGGACCAACATGTTCAACCCCGTCAACAACGCCACCATCATGAACGCCCTGCCGCTGGAGCACCGCGGGGTTGCGTCGGGCATGCTGGAGACCACCCGTGAATTGGGACATGCCTTGGGGGCTACCGCGGCAGCTGGGGCACTGGCCTTGGCCCTGCCCGCGTCCATCGAGGCCCTGTCGGGACTCTCGGGCCAGTCCTACTTCCTGTCGGGGTTCCGCGTATCGAGCCTGATGGTAGTGCTGGTGCTGCTGTTCGGGGCCAGCTTGGCCCTCATTCAACCGGCCTCATCCAGTCGCATCCCCTCGCGTCCCCTTCGGCAACCGTCGCCACCACAGGCTGAAGCAGCCGATGGCTAGGTCCCTCACCCGGTGATACCCGTCCAGGGCGAGCTTCACGGCACCTAACTCGTGAAAAATTTATCGAAGGAGAATGTATTGACAGGCGAGGTGTAGCGGTGACTATCATAATCTATCCAGCCGAGGAAAGGAGGTGCAGACCTTGTTTCATGCCCCAGCGCAACATGGAGGTACGACACAATGGAATTGCTCCAACGTTTCCGAGGCGCGGCCCTATTGTTGCCCCTTCTGCTAACCGGCCTGGTCTTCCTCGGCACCAATTCGTCCGGCAACTTCCCCAACGGGGACGACCTGTTGTTCTTCGCAGATAGGGACGGCATCTCGATGCAGCAGGCTCAAGACAAATACGGCTGGCACAATGCCTTCTCCCGTGCAGTAGAAGAAGTGCGGGCGGTGGCTCCTGACACCGTTGCCACCGCCAGAATAGAGAACGGAGTAGGCGTGGTTGGCTTCAAGGGAGAAGTGCCCCCGGCAGCAGAAACCGTCATCAACGCGTTTGCCAACGATAACCCCAATGTGGGCGTCAACCTGCAGGCCAACAAGAGTTATACCGAAGGGCAAATCCAAGCCGCCGTTTCAACCATCCACTTTGCCCTAGGACAAGAGCAAGTTGTCCGTGGCAACGTCACTTACTTCCACGATGCATCCGGTAAGATTAAGGCTGAGGTGCAACTCCGAAGCACCGCACCCGTGTCGACCTTAGGAAGGCTACAAGAGATAGCCGATTCAAAGCTCGCGCATCTCCCTGGGGTCTCCGCCGAGGTATTCAAGGTGGATCATGGGGGGCCTCTACTGGTGGACCTAAGCTACACCAAGCATTGGGGTGGTGAGACCCTTGGGGGGACGGACATATGTACCTCTGGGTTTGTCGTATCGAATGGGGCTGGCAAAGAGGGGGTAACTACCGCCGGGCACTGTGACGATGAGCCCACCGACGACAACGAACCCCTCGACATTGTAGAGGCATACGAGGGTTACTATGGGGACGTGCAATGGCATACAGGCAATCACCCTACGACGCCCAACAAGTTCTACAAGGGTAGCAATAACACCACGGAAATGTACGCCGCTACGCCTACCTAGGTATACCCATGGAAGGCATGCAACTCTGCAAAAATGGGCGCACGACGCACAAGACCTGCGATGATGTTTATGAGCTGGACCTCTGTATCGAGGACCATTGTCATATCATCATCATGGAGCACTCCAACGCGGGCTATGGCGATAGCGGGGGCCCTGTCTATTCCTTCACCACAGCCTACGGCTTTCTGATGGCCCGTGGTATGGTGAACGGATCGCTGCGTGACATATACACGCGGGCCGATTACTTGGACAACGCTATTAGCGGTCTATACATCGTGCTTAACTGACACCAAGCATCCCTCGTGACGCAGGGCGGGCTTCTTGCCCGGACTGACGGGCACCGATATGATTTGAGTCGCAGCCGTATTGAGGCTGGAGGAACGCACCGAATGGCCACGGCGTACATGTCCGTAGAGGAGCACATCCAGGCAGCCCGCACTCTTCTCGAGGAATCGATACGCGAATACCAGGAGTCAGGCGACAGCCTGCAGTCCTCGGAGAAGCTGTGGGGCGCAGCGTGCCATGCGCTCATAGCCAGGGCCAAGCAACGGGGTTGGACCGTGGGGTCGCACCGGGCCTTGGTCAACAGCTCGCAGCTATTGGCCATCGAACAGAACGATGAGTGGTTCCGGGCCTCCTTCTCCGTGGCCCAAAAATTTCACAACAGGTTCTATGGGGATAGCCATTTTGACCCATTCACCGAGACCAGCACCTTGGACGATGACCGGGAGATGGTGACCCGCTTCGTCAACAGGGTGCTGGCCATAACCGAGTCAGACCACCCGGGGAATGGGGCCTGACAAATGCTTAATGGTTCCAATACGACCATGGAAATACCAGCGAGAAAGGGGACCCATGCCGCGACGAGTGCCCGTAATCAAGCGAGAAGACGTGCCCCAAGAGCAACAGGAGGCCTTCGACGACGTAGCTGCCGGGTTCGGCGGTGCCTTGGGTTCCGGCCCGACCTCGGTGTTGGCCAACAGCCCTGAAATGGCGTGGCGGGCCAACAATCTGGCTGAGTACCTGCGCAAGGAGTCGGCCCTTCCCCAGAAGATCCGCGAACTGGCCATGCTGATCGCCGCCCGCACCATGGACTGCCAGTTCATCTGGAACGCCCATGCTTCTCTGGGTCGTCAGGCAGGCTTGAGCGACGCTACGGTCGACTCGCTACGCGAAAAGCAGCCCCTGCCGGGTTCCGTCCCTGGGGACGAGGCAGTCGCGGTGCACTTCGGCCTGGAGATATGCCAAGAGCATCAGGTGAGCGATGACACCTTCAATGCGGCTCTGCAGCATTTCGGGGCAAGGGCCCTCACCGAGTTCACTACCTACATGGGCTACTACCGGATACTGGCCCTGAACGCCAATGCCTTCGATATAGACCTGCCAGCGAACATCACTGAGCCGTTGCTACCGGTGTAAGTCGCCACCGGAGCGGGCTGCTATCCGCTCACGGCCCTGCTCTCTAGACCTTTGCCAAGGCGTCGAGGTCGAAGTTGTAGAGGCGGGCGGCGTTGAGGCCGACGATCTTGGCGCGGTCATCGTCGTCCACGCCTTCCAGGATTTCGTCCAGTATCTCCATGGAGCGGGGGAAGGTCGCCTCGGCGTGGGGGTAGTCCGACCCCCACATCAGGCCGTCGACCCCGATGACGTCCCGCAACCGGATGCCTATCTGGTCTTCCTGGAAGCTGAGGTATACGTTCTGGCGGAAGAAATCGCTGGGCATCATGTCGCCCTTGAAACGGTAGGACGCTTCCTTCTGGCGCTCGATATAGGTGTAGTCCATGGTACCCAGCAGGTGGGCCGCCCATGCCAGTTCGAACTCGACGATTGCCACCTTCAGCTTGGGATAGCGGTCGAATACCCCGGAAAAGATGATGTCGCATAGTGACGTCGATGGGAGAAACACCTTGTTGGCCCGGTTGCTGGCCACCCGCACCGAAGATGCGCCAGCCCCCCGGTTGTTGCCCACCCGGCTGGTGGCGGTATGCAGGCTGAGGGGCATCTCCAGGTCCTGAGCCAAGGCCCAGAAGGGCTCGTACTCCGGCAGGTCATAACGGCGGTCTTCGGGCGGGTACTCCGAGATCATGGCCCCGGCCATGCCCATTCTGGCGGTGCGGGAGAGCTCGCGCATCCCGTCTTCCACGTCGTCGAGATTGATCATGGCGATGCCCTTCAACTGCTTGGGGTATGCGCTGCAGAAGTCCACCAGCCAGTCGTTGTAGGCCCGGAAGATGGCTGACATAAGCTCGGAGTCGGCCACCCTGAAATAGAAGAGCCCTTGGGATGGGTAGAGGATTTCGGCTGATACGCCGTCCGTCTTCATGTCGCGGATGTGCTCCCCTGGCTCGTACCCGCCCACGTGCACATCCTCGAAGCGTCCCTCGTGGGTAATCTGCTCCGGGTTCTCGAACCGCATTCCCGCACCCGAAATCAGGCCGATACCAGCAAGGAACTGGTCTCCTTCAACGAAGAGATGGTCCATGCCGTCCACCTGCCGCATGTGGGGTGCCCGTTCCTTGAATTTGGAGTCGATGCGGGTAGACCACAGGTCAGGTGGCTCGAAAACATGGGAATCGGAGGATATCACTATCGGTCGTGACATACATGCCTCCCGGTTTGTGGCAGGTTGACCCCGTTTGAGCAGCTAGATCCCAAGCAGTTGTTCCAGGTTCTTCCAGAGAATCTTGTCCTTCTCCCCGCGGCTCAGGCTCTCAAGGCTTTCTATCCAGCCCACGGGCGAAGGGTCCCAGGCGACGTAGGGCCAGTCGCTGCCCAGGATCACCCGGTCGATGCCCACCTGATCGATGAGGAACCGCAGGGCCCCCTCGCTGGGGGAAACGGTGTCGTAGTAGATGCGAGGAATGTAGTGGCTGGGGGGCTTGCTGATGTTCGCCCTGGCCTCGCTGCGCACGCGCCATCCCCGGTCGAGACGACCCATGCCGAAGCAGGCTGGACCGGCACCGTGGGCGATGCACACGTTAAGGTCGGGGCACTTCTCCATGACCCCGCCGAACACCAGGGCGCAGTATGTGAGCACGTCCTCCACCAGCACGCCGAACAGGTTCCCCAGGGTGTAGGGATTGGAGGCCGCGGACACGATGTTGTCCTGCGGGTGAGGATGGAAGAAGAGGATTGCACCCATCTCCTCGGCGGCTTTGAACAGGGGCATGTACTGGGGCTCGTCCCAGGAATGGCCGTTGACCACCGTGTCCAGTTCGGCCCCCTTTAGGCCAAGCACGTTGACCGCGCGGTCCAGTTCGCTGATGGCGGCCTGCACGTCCTGGGTCGGCAGCGTGGCCAGTCCGGCATAGCGGGCAGGATGCTGCCTGGCCATGGAAGCGATTTCGTCGTTCACCTCGCGGGCCTGTTTCAAGGCTTGGTCGGAATCCAGATGATGCCCGAACCAAGCGGTCGCCATGGACACCACGTGGACGTCCACGCCGAGGTCATCCATGTCCTGGATGCGCTCTTCCGGGGTGAATCGCAGCTTGGGAGTGGGGATCACGTCCCGACGCACCGGGCTGACGGTGGCACCCAGTCCCTGGCCTGCCTCGTATCGAAACCCGTACCATTCCTGGCCGGAGTCGAAGGCTCGCCAAGCGCATTGGGGCAGAAGATGGGCGTGGACATCGATAGTTCGCATCTAGCGACCTCCGTCGTTTGCTGCATGCTTTGACTGGCTGATCGGTCGTGCCTGCGGGTACTCCTACAGCCCCAGCAGGTCCTCCAGGTTCTTGTGGAGGATGAGTTCCTTCTCGTCGTCGGTGAGGTTTTCCAAGCCCAACAGCCAGGAGACTGGCCAATCGACGCACATATCGGCGGGCCAGTCGGTGCCGAGCACCACCCGGTCCGCCCCGACCTTGTCGATGAGGAAGCGCAGGCTGGCATCGCTCTGGGTGATGCAATCGTAGTAGAACCGTCGCAGGTAGGCACTGGGGGGTTGGCTGGAGTTGGCCCGCACGAAGGGGCGGTTGCGCCAGCCTTCATCGATGCGCTCCACGGTGTAGCAGGTATAGCCGCCACCGTGGCAGAGCAGCACCTTCAGGTCGGGGCACTTGTCCATCACGCCACCCAGCACGAGGTGGGCGAAGGTGAGGCTGCGTTCGGCGAGGTTCCCGACGGTGTTGGGCAGGTGATAGCGGGGTATGCGGTCGCTGACGATGGTGCGGCCTCCCTGGTGGAACATGACCAAGGCCCCGGCCTGCTCGGCGGCTTGGAAAAAGGGGAGGAATTCGGGGTCGTCGAAGCGACGGCCGTTGACGGTATCGTCAATCATCACGCCCTTCAGACCCAACTGCCCCACGGAGCGTTCCAGCTCGGCGACGGCACTGCGCACGTCCTGCATGGGCAGGGTGGCCAGCCCGGAGAACCGGTCGGGCCAGCCCGACACCATGGATGCTATCTCGTCGTTGGTCTCCCTAGCGATGGCGGTGGCATCGCTGAGGTCTGCATCGTAGCTGTAGAGCAGGGGATACACGGATACCACCTGCACGTCCACACCCAGGGAGTCCATGTCGCAGATGCGCTCTTCGGGGTCCCATTGAAGGCGTCCGTCGAGGCGCCAGCGGTCGGACCGGTTGTGGACCACGTTCAAGCCTCCGGAGTCCCTCTCCAGGGTCACGCCATGCCAGTCGCTGCCTGCCTGCAGGGCATACAGGCAACGCTTGGGCATCAGGTGGGCATGGATGTCGATACTACGCATGGGTCTGGTCTCCCCCTTGTTCCCAATCGTCGTCAAGGCCGTCGGTGGCTTCCTGCAAGGACCCCGTTGCGGTGTAGTCTTCTTCCGGTGCGTCGTCGTACTCGTTCACACCCAAGCCACGGACGTGGGGCTCATTGTGAAGCAGCAGACGCAGCCGATCCAGTTCCTGGGAGTCCCAACCCATGGCCTCGGCGACGGCCTCGTCCCAGAGGCGGCGCACCTCGCACTC
>JAAXIE010000067.1 GCA_012270525.1 Dehalococcoidia bacterium
GCAAGATGAAAGACAAGGCCTTCGCCCGCGACGTGAACCGCGACGACATCACCAAGGGCGCCGCCGAGGCCGGACTTGACTTCGAAGAGCACATCGCCTTCGTCATCGACAGCCTCAAACCCATCGCTGGTCGCCTTGGACTCCATTCTGAGTCCGACGAGGGCTAGCCCGCCTCAGGGAGTCTCGCTTCCGGGCCACAGGTACTCGAAGCTTTGGGCCAGGTGCGGGTAGCTGGCCCCCAGTAGCTGGGCGTGCCGTGCCGTCAGTTTGGGAGCATCCAAGCCATCCATCAGGACAGCTGCCTCTGGCGATGGAGACAAGCCCCACAGTTCCGCAGCCGCCACCCCCTTGGCTTGGAACATGACCTGAAAGTCCCCCATTCCACCCGGCCGTATCAGTTGGCGCATCCCCATGCGCTCGGCATCGGCTTCGCTGCTGACGCCTGCAGGGGACGACAGCCATCTCCCTATCCCCATGTTCCGGAGAAACTGGCCCTGGCTCGTACGCCCCCGGCACTCCAACCCCTCCTCGTTGCCCACCATCTGCAAGGCCGTGAAGTCGACTTGCGACGTGATATCCTGGCGCCCCACGTCGCGTAGCGGGCTGTCCGTCTGGACGTGATCGCGGAACGTGGTGAGCGTACCCCGTGCCCGCTCTGCCGAAACAAGCTCGGCGGCTGGCTTCCCATAGTCCACTGTGACCACGAAACCCCGTTCCAAGCATCCTGCCACCTGCTCCACCCAGACGTCCATGGCGAGGTTCACCTCGGTCTCCCATCCCTCCATCAATGAGGCTCCTACCATTCGCAGGCGCTGCTGCAAGCCGATGGTCGACGGTGCCCCTAATGCTTCCACCAGACGGCCGTCTTTCACCGTCACGTAGATCTCCTGCAACTGCTCCCCTTCCATCCGCACCCGGTGCACTGGGAAGGCGTCCAATAGCTCGTTGGAAAGCACGACCCCAACCGTCGGCCGCAAGGGCAGGCCCAAGGCAGCGAGCCAATCATGCCTATACCCAACTGCCTTCGACCCAGGGCCCTCCCGCCACGGATGGCGGTCCAGGCACACATACCGGAGGGCACGCCGGAACTCGCTGGGAAGGTTCCGTGCGAAGCGGGTGATGTCATCCGCCAGCAGCCCATTCCGTGCCCCCGGTTCGATGACCCAGAAGGTGGGTGGGCAGTCCAACAGCGACCACATCTGGTACAACTGCAAGCAGAGAAGGGACCCGAAGGCTGGATGCGCCGCAGGGGCCGTATAGTAGTCAGCCGACGCCGAGTGGCTTGTGTAGTAGCCACCATCCGGCCAGTAGAGGGACAGTTCCATGAACTCACGGAACGTGATGCGACCGCTATGGGCTATGCGACGCCGTATCTCCCGTTCCGCACCTGTGACCACCTGAGGCCCCCCTGATTTGCGAGCCACTCAACGACTGTGGAGAGCCTTGGCAGCTTCCCACCTTCGCTCCAGCAAGTCGGGCGCGGATACGGGCTATCGCTGGTCGATGGGCACGTACTCCAAGTCCATCTCCCCCTTGTACTCCAGAAGGGGGCGGAGCAGGATGTTGTCGGAGTACTGCTCCATGCACTGGAGAGTCCAGCCTGGGATGCGCCCCAGAGCGAATATGGGGATGAACAGGTCGTCGGGTATTTCCAGCAGGTAGTAGATGGAGCCTGCAAAGAAGTCCACGTTGACGAAGATGCCACGGTTGCGATAGGGGGCCATCACGTTCTGCTCCAGGTAGGTGAGTATCTGGAACCAGTGGGGCTGCCCCTTCTCCTCTCCCAGCCTCTGGGAACGTTCACGCAGGTGGCGTGCCCGCGGGTCCTCGGCCTTGTACACACGGTGTCCGAACCCCATGACCCTTCCCCCGCCGTCCAGCAGCTGGCGGGCGTACTCCTCGGCGTTTTCCGGCTGCCCGATATCCAGGGCCATCTTCATGACCTCTTCGGCTGCTCCGCCATGCCACGGCCCCTTGAGCACCGCGACCCCGGTCACTACCGCCGAGTGGAGATCGGAAAGAGTCGAAGCCACAACCCTTGCACCGAAGGCCGAGGCGTTGGCCCCATGCTCGGCGTGCAATACGAAATCGACATCGATCAGCCTGTTCTCGTCCTCGGTGGGTTCGGCCCCTCTCAGCATGTAGAGAAAGTTGCCGGCGTGGTTCAGATCGGGATGAGGGGCCACCGGCTCCAAGCCATTGCGTATGCGGTGGTGGGCCGCCACCAGGGTGGCAGCCTGCGCCGTAAGCCGGATTCCCTTCCGCCGGGTCGCTTCCTGGGAGTTGTCGGTGACGTCGGGGTCAAACGCGGACAAAGCGGAAATGCCGGTGCGTAGGGCATCCATGGGGTGGCAGTCCTTCACCACCCGCAGCACGTCGATGACCTCCTGGGGCACGGCTCGGTCGGCCCTGAAGCCACGATTGAATTCGTCCAGATGTTGCTGATTGGGCAGGGTCCCATAGAGAAGGAGGTAGACGATTTCTTCGAATGTGGACTTCTCCGCCAAGTCGTGGATGTTGTAGCCACGGTAGAGCAGCTTGCCCACCTCGCCATCGATGAAGCTGGCTTCGGTGGTATCGAAATAGACATCCTTCAAGCCCCGCTTGATATCAAATCCCTCGGATGCCATCGGGTAACCTCCTCCGGGGCCTCACCTAGAGCGTCGACGGGTAGAGTGGGCCGCAAGCCAAAGGCTTCTGGATATGAATGGTCCGCATTTCCCATAGGCCGAGCCCTGACCGATAGCCGTAGCATGGCTAGGCAGGAA
>JAAXIE010000269.1:0-1543 GCA_012270525.1 Dehalococcoidia bacterium
CCCAACTATAGCTGGTTCGACTACGGCCTGCGGGTGGGTTTCTGGCGGATGAAGGAGGTGCTCGACCGGCACAGCCTGCGGGCCACCCTGAGCGTCAACGCTGCGGTCTGCAACCACTACCCCCAGATCATCAGCGAGACGGTCGCCAGCGGATGGGAGATGCTGGGCCACGGGTTCATTCAACGGGTGATGAATCTGGAGGAGGACGAGCGTGACGTCATCCGCCGCAGCATCGATACCATCGAGGCTGCCACTGGCAAGAAACCCCGTGGCTGGATGGGGCCAGGTTTGGGCGAGACCTTCGAGACCCCGGACCTGCTGGCTGAAGAGGGCATCGAGTACGTCTGCGACTGGGTCAACGACGACCAGCCCTACTACATGAAGGTGCGCAGCGGCACGCTGGTCTCCATCCCCTATACCGTGGAACTGAACGACATCCCCATCCACATCGTCCAGCATCACCGCTCCGAGGAACTGAAGGACCGGGCTATCGACGCCTTCGACACCCTCTACCGCGAGGGGGCGGAGAGCGCCCGCATCATGTGCGTTTCAACCCATCCCTACATCACGGGGGCCGCCCACCGCATCCGCTACTATGATGAGTTGTGGCACTACATCAAAGGCCACCCCGGGGTCTGGTTCTGCACAGGCAGCGAGATACTGGACTGGTACTTGGCGCAGACGGGTGGAGGGCCTTAGGCCTCCGGGTTTCGACCCTGCTCAATTTGAGCACGACGTAGAGCTATGGCATCGTTCACCATGGGCGAATTCGTCTGTTGTAGTATCTCTATATCCGCTCTGAGGATGATATCGGACATCCTCACCTTGTTCTCGGCCCGCTGCCTCTCGATACTCAGTTGTCGAAGATGGGCCTGTTTCTGGGCCTCTTTGGGTGCCTGCACCTTGAAGTAGTAAAACCCTACGCCACCGGCGAGTGCGAGTATCACTATCATGACGATTGCGACTTCCATGGATATCTCCTTGCTGACGGATTTGACGCGGTTCGAGTCAACTGCGTCGATGGGGTTAACGTACCTTCCGAGGGAATCTGGCGTGTCCTAGGCGCGATTAGACTCGACGTAGACAGGAAGGGGGGCAGTTTGGCTGGGCATCGGCTCTGGGCCACTCCCGAAGCAAGCCCCTACCATGCTCGTGCGGTTGGTGACGTTGGCCTGCCCCAAACAAGGGCCCCCTTGCTGTAAGGACGTCGGGCAAGTGCCAAGTCACCCTCAGTCAACACGAGCCAACAAGGGGGCACGAAACGTGCCCGGGCCCTCGAAAAACTCGTGCGGTGGGCAGGGTGACTTGGCGGGCCTAGTCTTGCAGGGGCGGGCGCGAGGTGTCAAGCGTGGGGTGGCAGTGCTATCCTAGCTGCCACCCCTTGGGGTCTGGGGCGCAGCCAGAGCCAGGCCTATCAGGGGGAACGAGCAGTCATGACAGGAGCGAACGGCATGCTGGCCTTGGATAGAATGCGGGTGCTGGACTGCACCCAGATCATGGCAGGTCCATTCTGCACCCTGTTGCTGGCCGACATGGGGGCCGA
>JAAXIE010000269.1:1554-5512 GCA_012270525.1 Dehalococcoidia bacterium
TTCATCGATGGCTGGTCTGCTCCCTTTCTGGGGGTCAACCGCAACAAGCGCAGCGTAGCCCTGGATCTACGGTCGGACTCGGGGCGCGATGTGTTCAAGAGGCTGCTTTCGACTGCTGATGTGATGGTGCAGAACTTTCGTCCCGGTACCCTGAAGCGCATGGGCCTATCCTATGGTGACCTCCAGCCCCTGCGACCGGAACTCATCTACTGTTCCATCTCAGGCTTCGGCAATACCGGTCCGTACAGCCACCGTGGTGGCTTCGACTTGGTGGCCCAAGGAATGAGCGGTCTCATGAGCTTCACCGGGATGCCCGATAGTCCGCCGGTAAAGGTGGGGGTCCCCATCACCGATCTCAACGCAGGGATGTATGCCGCCTACGGTATCCTCACGGCGTATATCCACAGACTCAAGACCGGGTTGGGTCAGGAAGTGGATGCTTCTCTCATAGAATCCGGCATCGCCTACACCTTCTGGGAATCGGCATCGTATTTCAACACCGGACAGGTCCCGGAGCCGCTTGGCTCGGCCCACCGGCTTTCCGCTCCGTATCAAGCCCTGTGCACGGCGGACGGCTACATGAACCTCGGTGCCGCCAACCAGCGAACTTGGGAGGCGTTCTGTCGCGCGGTGGGCTTGGAAGACCTGCTGAACGACGAACGCTTCACCACCAATGCCGATCGCAAGGCTAGTGAGAGCGAGTTGGCGGGTTTGCTGGAAGAGACCCTCTCGACCCAGCCCACGGCCTACTGGGTCGGTTTGCTGGAGGATGCGGGAGTGCCTGCCGGTCCGATCTACAACCTGGATCAGGTCTACGCCGACCCCCATGTGCAGGCACGCAACATGCTAGTAGAGCTGGAAGACCCGCAACTGGGAACCATCAAGCACATTGGCGTGCCGGTGAAGCTGTCGGGGACGCCAGGGAGCATCAGGCATCGCGCACCCGACTTGGGGGAGCATACCCGTGAAGTGCTTGAGGAAGCGGGTTATGAGGCCGCCGAAGTGGAGAACCTGGTGGAGCACGGCGTGGTGCGTGTGCCAGCGAGGCAGCCGATCTAGGCCTGGGCGTTCCTTCGCCGAAGGGGGCTAGGCCGTGGCCGGGCGACCGCGGGCGGGCATTTCGCGGGACTTGGGATTCACTGACTTGGATTCCGGGCGGGACGTCGTCTCCGGCTTCCGGCTCCGGCCTCGCCAGAAAAGGATGCCGTTGTAGACCGCCAACGATAGCATGGCCACCACCGCCCCACCCATGGCATCCAGGATGTAGTGATTGCCGGTGAGGGTGATGGCAAAGAACGTCAGCGCGGGGTAGCACACGCCCCACAGCTTGAGCCACGGCGTGGCCCACCGTGGACCCCTGGTGTTCCAGAACAGTATCCCGAATAGTATCGTCCAGCCGAAATGCAGGCTGGGCATGGCAGCAAAGGCGTTGTAGAAGAAGGCCATCTCGCGGCCTCCGTACACCGCAGGGCCGTACTCGGCTATGGCATCCACCAAGCCGAACTCGGGGCCCAGCATCCGGGGCGGGGTCAGCGGAAAGAGTATGAACACCAGCAGGGCCAGTACATAGCTGGTGAGGATGACGTTGCGGTAGAAGATGTAACGTGGCCGGTCGCGCAGGTAGAAAACGATGGCGGTAAGGGCAATGACCGGGAAGAAGGTCATGATGTAGGCCCAGTTCATGGTGATTACCAGCCACTTGGTGTTCTCGATGGCCCAACTCTGCCAACCGGGCTCCCAGAAGAAGTGGAGCTTCTGCTCCAGGGCCACCACCTTGTGGGCGTTGTCCGTGGCGACGGGCACGATGTCGCTCAGGATCACCTTGCGGGCGAACATGTAGATAAGGTATGCGGTGCCCGCCACAATCAGTTCGCGGATGTTCCAGAGGAAACGGACTACCGGCTTTTGGCGTAGTGCCTCAAGGAAAGATCGCTGCGGAAACTGGGGGAGCGCAACGCGCGGGCGCGTACTCTTAGTCCATATCGCCCCGAACTTGGACGACGCCTTGGCAGCGTTCTGAGTGATCATGCCGAGTGTTCTCTAGGGCTATGGAGTAATTCGGCGTAGGTTGATGGGTAAGCCGGATTCTAATCTATAGTCTTCCTGAAGAAAAGGAGCACTGCCTGCGCTCTACGGCGAAACTGGCCGCAGAACGCAGGCAGTCAGGGCCGCTATCTAACCTTGAGCAACCTCAATCGCACGGCGCACCCGGTCGGGAGTGAGGGGCATCTCGATGTGCATCACTCCCAACGGGGCCAAGGCGTCAACCACCGCGTTCACCAAGGCGGGGGGCATCCCAACCGTGGGACCCTCGCCCATACCCTTCACTCCCAATGGGTTCAGGTAGGTGGGGGTGACTATGGTCTCAGTAACGAAGGAAGGCACCATCTCCGCTGTTGGCAACCCATAGTCGAGGAAGGTGCCTGTGGTAAGCTGGCCCGATTCGTCGTACACCACCTGCTCACACATCGCTTGGCCCAGACCCTGTACGGCACCGCCGTGTATCTGGGCCTCTACGATCTGGGGATTGACCACCACACCTTGGTCGTCGACGCAGAACAGGTCGCGTATGTCAACGTCTCCGGTATCAACATCCACTTCGACCACGGCCACATAGGTGCCGGAGCTGAAGGTGACACCTGTGGGCTGGAAGAAGGAACTCTCGTCCAAGCCGTACTCTTCTTCGGCAGGACGGAGGGTGACGCGATGGGCCGCGGCGATCACCTCGGCCATGGTCAGCATGGAGTCGGGCCTGCCCTGCACCGAGCAGTTCCCGCCTTCGTAGACAATCTGCTCCGGGGATACTCCAAGCCGGTGAGCGGCGATGCGCACCATCTTGGCGCGTATCTTGTGGGCCGCGTTGTGGATGGCCGGGCCCCCCACGGCCATGCTGCGACTGGCAAAGGTTCCTATTCCATGGGCCACCAAGCTGGTGTCCCCCGCGACCACGCGGATGGTCTCCACCGGTATCTCCAGCACCTCGGCCGCCACCTGAGCGAGGGTCGTTTCCAGTCCTTGTCCGTGGGGTGAGGAGCCGGTGAAGACGGTGACCCTGCCACCACGGTCGATGAGCACCCTGCCCCATTCCCATGCACTGGTCATGGGGTCGGTGGCCCCGGGGCCGATACCGCCCGATTTCAACCAGGAGCAGATGCCGACGCCGAGGTAGCGACCTTCCTGTCGCAGACGGGCCTGCTCGTCCCGCAGGCCGGAATATCCCGATACTTCAAGGGCCTTCTCCAAGGCCGCCTCGTAGTCGCCACTGTCGTATACGTCGCCCGATGGCGTGGTGTAGGGGAAAGAGTCCGGAGGGATGAAGTTCCGGCGCCGGATTTCCGCTGGGTCCATGTCCAACTCGCGCGCCAGCATGTCCATGGCTCGTTCAATGAGGAAGATGCCCTCCGGACGGCCCGCTCCCCTGTATGGGGCTTCGGGTGTGCGGTGGGTATAGACTGCGTGCACCTCCAGGTCTACTTCCGGTATCCCGTACGCCCCGACGCAGGACATCACCGATCCCATGGAGAGGTTCGCTTCGGGGCCTTTGGGGTAAGCTCCGAGATCAGCATAGTGACGGACTCGCATTCCCGTGACGCGACCCTCGCGCGTCGAAGCCAACTCCACGTGAGAGACCTTCCCACGGGCATGAGACATACCCAGAAATTCCTCGGTGCGGGTCGATACCCACTTCACCGGGGCGTCCACTTCCATGGAAGCAGCGGCCAGCAGCACGTATTCGGGGTCGCCATGGGCCTTGGGCCCGAATCCGCCCCCCACGTGGGGAGCCACGACCCGTACCTGGTCCTCATGGAGATGGAGTACTGTGCTGGTCTGCTCCTTGAGGTCATGGGGCGTCTGGGTACTGGCGTGCATGGTAAGGGTGTTGGTGCGACGATCCCATTCGGCTATTCCCGCTCGTGGCTCCATGGGAGTGCCATGGATGCGCTGGTTGACGAACCGC
>JAAXIE010000110.1 GCA_012270525.1 Dehalococcoidia bacterium
GTCATATGGCACCCCTCGGCGGAAAGAGAAACATTATACCCCAGGGCCCTTGCTACCCACATGGGCCTTCAATACGCCCGCTACAACCATGAGGCAGGGGCAGTGCGACCTCCCGTAGCATCCAAGCACTCCACCGCCAGTACCCGGAACGCGACCCTCGGCCCGCAAGTTGCAAAGCATGTGAGGGCAACATATGATTTCAGGAACAAGTCCCAAATTTGGTTTCGAAGGCCACCCGTCCCCCATCATCCTCAGGCAAGAACGGGCATACACCCTTCGAAGGAGGTAGAGAACGTGAAGCTGCTCTCCTATGAGAAAAATGGCGCGACCAGCGTGGGGGCTGCCATCGATGAAGGCATCATCAACCTCACCCGCGCCCTCAACGCCACCCATCCCAACGTGCGGGAAGCGGATTCGGTGCTGCGGATCATCCAGTCGGGAATCGATATAGACACCATAGGCGAGGAGTGTCTCTCCAGGTTACGCGACAACGGCAACCTGCGACACTACCTGGTGTCCGATTTCACGTGGCTGCCACCCATCATCCGGCCTCCCAAGATATTGGCCTTGGCCCTGAACTTCCAGGAGCACATCGACGAGACGGGCCTCTCCTTCTTCCAGGAACCCATCGTCTTTGCCAAGTACGGCTCCAACATGCTGGCCCACGAGGGCGAAATCGTGCTGCCTCCGTTCCCGCAACTGGTGGATGAGGAGATCGAGTTGGGCGTGGTGGTCGGCCGGGACTGTCGTCATGTTCGCCCTTCCCAAGCCCCCGATTACGTGTTCGGGTACACCATTTGCAACGACGTATCCGCCAGGGACAGGCAACGGCAACGGGGCCAGATGGGTCAGCCCTACTCCTATGCGAAGAACTTCGACACCTACTGCCCCATTGGGCCGTGGGTCGTCACCAAGAAGGAGATACCCGACCCGGCGAACCTCGCCATGGAAGTGCGGGTAAACGGCCAGATGCGCCGGCGCGACAACTCCGGCAGCATGATCTTCGACACCTACGAGGTGCTGGCCTACTGCTCGGACTACACCAAAATGGAAGCGGGGGACGTCATCTCCCTGGGCACCTTCGCCGGCCACAAGGAAATCAAGGACGGCGACACCATCGAGTTGGAGATCGAGAGAATCGGCGTGCTCCGAAACAAGGTCGTCGCTTCCCGCGAAGCATGGCCTAATTTCACCTTGGAGGAGCGCATCGGCCCGTTGGTCCGCTAGGCACAAGAGCAAGAGTAGACCAGACCAAGACTCGGGTCAGGCGGCGGTTGACACCCAGGCATGCTGGGCGATAATGAGCGCAAGTCTACGGGAGAGACTAGCCGAGAAAACTAGGAGGGTGTAGACATGAGCAACGATTTCAACGTGCTGTTGGGCACTGTAGGTACGGGACTCTGGTTCAGTGACGATGGTGGCGACTCCTGGACCCGCCCGCCCGGCATCTGGAACGAGACCAGCGTCTTCGCCATAGCGTCCGACCCGCATAACTCCAACGTCATCTTCGCTGGAGCCAACGACGGTCTGTATCGCAGCGACAACGGCGGTCGCAGTTTCGACCACATCGAAGCCCCCATGGACCAGTATGCGGTCTGGTCCGTGGTTGTCGACCCCACCAACTCCAGCAACGTCTTCGCTGGTTGCCGCCCCGGTGCCATCTTCCGCTCCCGTGATGGCGGAGCGCACTGGGACAAGACTTCCGCCGACTTTGCGCCTGAATGCGCCAACGTCCGATGGCCACGGGTCCTGGCAATGGCCGTAGACCCCACCAATCCCCAGGTGGTCTGGGCTGGTGCCGAAGTGGACGGCGTCCGGGTGAGCATCGACGGTGGCTACACGTGGGCCAAGACCGGTGCCGCCATGGAACCCGGCACCATGGGCCTCGAGCTGAACGACCCCGACATCCACGGCGTGGTGGTGAGCCCCGGCTCCCCCAGCACGGTCATCGTGAGCACGCCACAAGAGCTGTTCGTGGGCACGGACATGGGTCGCAGTTGGCGTCCCTTGGGCGTACAGGAACATTTCCCAATGCGGTACTGTCGTAATATCGCCCTGAAGGCCGACGACCCCAACGTGATATTCGTAGGGAACGGCGACGCCGCCATCGGTCAGACGGGCACGATCCAGCGTTCCTCCGACCTGGGCGAGTCATGGGAGACTCTTCCCCTGCCCTGCGTTCCCAATACCCCGATGTGGGCCTTTGGCGTCCACGAGTCCGACCCCAACCGGGTCGTGACCTTCAGCCACTATGGGCAGGTGTTCGTCAGCGACAACGCGGGCGATTCCTGGGAGAAGGTAGACCGCGAGTTCAGCGAGATACGCTGCGCCGCATGGGTGCCCAACTAGAAGTCACCGAGATACGGTACACGCAAAGAGGCCCCGGCGACGCCGGGGCCTCTTTGTTGCTCTACTGGCTCCCAACCCTGGTGCAGAGACGGCTAGGCCGTCCCTGTACACTCGCGTAGGGGACCCGTTCGCCACTCCCGAAGGCAGAACC
>JAAXIE010000300.1:0-1573 GCA_012270525.1 Dehalococcoidia bacterium
GGTGGAGGTTCCGCCGGGGCCCATACCAATGGCACCTTCAACCTCAAGGCCATCCTCGCTCTCAACCATCTGGTGGGTTCCGTCGGTCGCACGGGAGGCGTTGTGTTCAACCCAGCACCCCCCATCGAAGGCTACTTGGAAGCCCCCGAGCCTGCCACTATCGCCGATTGGCAGCGTGCCACGACTAACCTGGCCAACGGTCGCACCCGGGTCCTGATGGTCCGTGGGGCAAACCCGGTGCATGGCCTCCCCGCCCAGGTGGGCTTCCGCGGTGCCATTAACAGGGACGGCCTCTACATCATCGCCTTCTCAGCCTTCCGGGATGAGACCACCGAGATGGCGGATATCGTGCTGCCCGACAGGTCTCCCATGGAGGACTGGGGGGATGACGTTCCTCAGCCGGGGATGGGCTACCAGACGATTGGCATCCGCCAGCCAGTGGTCAACCCGCTGCCGGGCGTGGACCCCAGGGGCTTCGGAGACCTGATGCTCACTCTTGCCCAGGAAGTCGGTGTCGACCGCAACCTCCCCCATCCGAACATGGCGACCATGTTGCGGGCCAGTTCCGACCAGCTCTTCGGCCTGGACCGTGGTTCCATCACCCAAGCCGATGCCCCAACGCAGGACGATTTCTGGCGCGCACTGCTGCGACGCGGTGGCTGGTGGGACAAGGATGCCACTGCCCCAGGCAACCGCGGCCAGAACGCCCCCAACCTTGCCGCCTTGGTAGCTGACCAGGGAAACCAAGTGGCCCCAGCCACCCAGGGAATGGTGGGCGTGGACCATGTCTACAACCTCGTGCCCTTCTCATCCAACGCCCTGTTGGATGGTCGCGACGCTCACCTGCCATGGCTGCAGGCCCTGCCCGACCCGGTGACCACCGTCGTCTGGCAGACTTGGGTCGAGATCAATCTGCAGGACGCCAAGCGCGAGGACCTGAAGCTGGGAGACGTGGTCGAGTTGAGCGTCCTGGGAGCCGATAGCGGGTCAATCCTCGCGTTGGCCTACCCGCATCCGGCCATACCGCCCGGCACCGTGGCAGTCCCCTTGGGCCAGGGCCACACATCCCCGTTGCAGTACTCCAACGGCAAGGGCTCCAACACCATCGCGTTCCTGCCCGTCCGCCACGAGGGCGCAACCCAATCCTTGGCATGGGCGGCCAACCGGGTGCGACTCAGGAAGTCCGGTGACCGGATGCGCATCATGAAGTTCGAGGCCAACGACGGCACCTACCAGACGGCCTACCACCGTATCGTGGAGGTCAGCAACGGCTAGCATCATCGCCAGCCGGAGAGGTATAGCCTATGACAACACAGAAGACAGACCACAAGTGGGGGATGGCCGTCGACCTTGACAAATGCACCGGCTGCCAAGCCTGCGTCATTGCCTGCCAGTCGGAGAACAACCTCCCCCTCAATGACGAGGAAATGTATATCGAGCGGCGGGCCCATGAATGGATACGCATCGAGCGGTACTGGGAAGTGCCCTCGAAATACGCCGACCATCCCGAAGATGCCCCCTTCGACGAGTTGAAGGCCCGGTTCATACCCCTGTTGTGCCATCACTGTGATAA
>JAAXIE010000300.1:1726-7200 GCA_012270525.1 Dehalococcoidia bacterium
TGCGCCAACAACTGCCCTTACAGCGTCCGGTTTTTCAACTATTGGAAACCCGAATGGCCCGAAAGCCTGCGCAACCAGTTGAACCCCGATGTGACCGTGCGCTTCCGGGGCGTGATGGAAAAATGCACCTTCTGCGTGCAACGCATCCGCCGCGCCGAACGCAAGATAGAGGACCGTGAGGGTGGCCGGATCACCGACGAGAATCTGGCCGAGAACAACCTGGCCCCGGCCTGCGTCGCCGCCTGCCCCACCGACGCCCTGGTGTTCGGCGACCTGAACGACGGGAGCAGCAAGGTCTCGAAGCTGAAGAACGACGACAGGCATTATCGTCTTATGGAGCAGTTGGGCACGGAACCCAGCCTCTACTACCTGAAGAAGATCGATTCCCATGCGGAAGGGAAGGGCTCCAACGGGCATGGCTAGAAGCGCCCATAGCAATGGGCATGCCAACGGCCATGTGGCCTCCCACGGCTATGGTGCCATCGGTGGCGAGGCCACCGAGCAGGGGGTCACCCAGGAGTTGGTGTCCCGCGTCTTCACGGTGTCGCCGCCCTTCATGGGGGCGGCCTTGGTGTTGGCCGTTCTCTTCGTGCTCGGCATCATCGCCTTCATAGTCAAGGCAGGCGGCGGGTTCGATGACCGCTCGGAGTGGGGATACTACATAGCTACCTGCTCCTTCTTGATAACCGTGTTCGGTTCTGCGCCCGTGGTGGCCATCGCCTTTCGTATCACCAAGAACCACTTCCGTCGCGCCGCTTCCCGAGCCTCGGAAATGTTCGCCTTGGTGGGCGTGCTCAGTACTTTGATGTTCATCCCGCTCATCGCCCTGCTTCCCTCCTTCGAGGGGAGGCGCTCCATATGGTTCGAGGTTCCCCTGCACGGTTCGCTCCCCGCCTACAGCGATTTCTCATCCGTAATCGTGCTCGTGGTCTGTGGACTGGCAATTCTCTACATTTCAGCGCTCCCCGACATGGCAGCCGTTAGCGAGCGGGGTGCAGGCGGTTTGCGTGGCTTGCTGTACACGCCTCTCGTCAAACACTGGCGTGGCACCGAGAGACAATGGGCCATTCACAAGGGGCTGCTGGCCATCCTTGGAGCCCTCTATTTCATGATGCTTATCTTCGTGCACATGCTGGTATCGGCCGACTTCTCCCTTGCCCTCGTGCCCGGCTGGATCGATGCCATCATGCCAGCCCACCATGCCCTGGCTGGTCTCCAGTCAGGGTTGGCGCTGGTCGTTGTGACCGCCTTCGTTCTCAGGACATGGTGCGGATACAAGGAATACATAGGCCGGGACTTCTTCTGGTCTTGCAGCAAACTTCTGCTGGCTATGTCGCTGCTGTGGGGCTATTTCTGGTTCGCCGAGTTCAACACCTTCTGGTACGGGCGCAAGCCGGAGGAGCAGGAAAACGTCAAGTTCCTTATGGTGCAGACCTATGCCCTGCCCTTCTACCTCAACATGTTCGGTAATTTCCTCATACCCTTTGGCATGCTGATCTGGAACCATGTACGGCGTTGCGTCATAGGTCCCACCATCGCCGCCTGCTTCATACTGCTGGGCACCCTCTTTATGATGATACGCTTCTACGTTCCGCCCTCCTCCATAAAAGACCTGGGAGTGCACTCCATAGTAGAGATTCGAGAAAGCCACCCCGAACAGTTGGCTGCCATCTGGCCGGGTGGGCTCGACGTCCTGCTGGTCCTGGGCGGGATATCCGGGGCCCTGCTCATATTCATGCTGGGCAGCCGGCTGCTGCCAGTGCTCTCGGTATGGGAGATCAAGGAAGGGCTGCTGTACCAGGTGATGCGCCCCCTGATCCGTGGACGCTATCTCGTAGTGGGGAAGCCCGAATAGAGGGCCGGGGAGACAGGTAGGAAAACAATGCAAGAAGGGCGACCCATAAGCGACCCCCAGATCAACAGGGATCTGTTGCGACCCCTGTTCGAGCACCCCACGAAATACTGGATTCTGGTTGGGGTGCTGGGTCTCATCGTCCTCGGTGCCGTCGCCGCCACCGGCCTGATGTTCTGGGAAGGCCTGGGCACCACGGGCCTGAACCGGCCCGTGATGTGGGGCTTCTTCATCACCAACTTTGTGTTCTGGATCGGTATCAGCCATGCTGGTGTGATGCTCTCCGCCATCCTGAGGCTGTCCAAGGCAGAATGGCGCCGTCCTGCCACCAGGGCAGCCGAGGTGCTCACTATCTTCTCGCTGATGACGGCCCTGATGATGCCCCTAATCCACACCGGGCGCCCATGGCGCATCCTCTACTGGGCGTTCCCCATCGACTGGGCCCGGGGCATCTACCCCAACATCCGGTCGCCACTGGTGTGGGATCCAGCCGCAGTGCTCACATATCTCTCCTGCAGCACCATGTTCGTGTACGTCGCCCTGATTCCCGATTTGGCAGTGATACGCGACCGCAGCACGGGGACGCGTCGCAAGATCTATTCCATCCTGGCATTGGGCTGGAGGGGCAATCCGCGCCAGTGGAAACTGCAGATAATAGCTGGCTTCCTCCTGTCAGCCCTCATCCTGCCCGTATTCGTCTCGGTGCACAGCATAGTGTCCTGGGACTTCGGCATGGCTATGTCGATGACCAGTTGGCACTCGACCGTCTTCGCCCCCTACTTCGTGATCGGCGCAGTCCACTCCGGCGTCTCCGCTGTGGTCATCGTCATGATCATCATGCGGTGGATATTCGACTGGAAGGAGTACATCAGGCCGGAGCACTTCGACTCGCTGGCCCGCCTGCTCATCGTCGTGGCAACCGGCTGGTTCTTCTTCTTCACCCTTGAGTTCGTGTTCGGCCTCTACGGCCAGGAGTCGGATGAGATCGCTATCAAGCACATGCTGGCCAGCGAATGGCCCTGGTTCCACCTATTCCTGATATTCATCGCAACCACCTACTTCGTTCCGGTGAGCATGTGGCTCATCAAGGGGGTTAGACGCAACGCATGGTGGATGCTGTTTACATGCGTGCTGGTGAACATCGGCATGTGGCTGGAGAGGCTGGTGATCATCATCCCCGGCTTGGCCAGGAAGCAGGTGCTGTCCTTCAACTGGACGGACTATGCGCCCAGCGCGATCGAGATCACCATCATCGGCGGCACCTTCGCTCTGGTGTCCATGCTGATGCTGATCTTCGCCAAGATATTCCCTCTCATTCCCCTTTATGACATCAAGGAAGGAGAGGTGTTGAGGGACGAGATTCGGATTGGCCGGCGCTCCGTCCCGGCCGTGGTACGCGAGGAGTGAGGGCCCCAGCGAGCCCCAGGAGTTAGAGAGATGGCAAAGCAAGCAGTTTTGGGCCTGTACGAGGATGCTAACTACGCCGCCGAGGCGGGCGATGGGTTGAAGGAAGCGGGCCTCAGCAATGAGGAGTTCGATTTCCTCACCGGCTCGCCGTACCCGGAAGGCGCGTTCGGCGAAAGACACAGCCGGCACCGGCTGTATGTGTTCCCCTTGGCTGGGGCGATCTGCGGCCTCACTGCGGGAATCCTCCTGACCTCCATGACCCAGATGGCCTACCCCTTGGTCACAGGGGGCAAGCCCATCCTGGCCCTGCCTCCCATGGCCATCATCAGCTATGAGGCCACGTTGCTGGGTGCCATCCTCTTCACGGTCATCGGGATCATTTTCGAGTCCCGTCTTCCTCGTATCAAGCTGGGTCTGTACGACAATCGCATCACCGAAGGAATGATAGGTGTTCTGGTCGAGTGCGACGAGGCTCAGGTGCCCCGGGTGGAGCAGGTACTGACGCAAGCAGGTGCCGTGGAAGTGAAGCGAGAAGACCCCGCTGAGGCAGGTGGTAGCCGGTGATCCGTCGGTTGACTGGCATGCGTCTGCCGGGAGTGCGTCTCCTGGCCTCGGCGACCATTGTGTTGACACTGGCCGCCTTCGGCTGTTCGTCGGGTGCTTACCCCGTGGACTTCTTCTTCGAGATGCACTACCAGGAATCCTGGGGTTCCCAGGAACCGCCACGCTTGTCACCGCCCGAGGGTTCAGTGGCTTGGTTCGACCCCATTGAACCGTTGGGAGACGGCGAGCAATTGTTCGCTGCCAATTGCGCCATGTGTCACGGACTCGAAGGAGCAGGCGACGGCAACGTCTTGCGCATTATGGAGAGCCGGTACGGCTATGAGCCGAAGGTGCCGCCCGACCTCACCACAGTCCAAGCCAGCCTCGACGACGCCACCATATTGAGCTACGTCAATGATGGCGTGCAAGTGGAAGACAAGGTCACGGTGATGCCAGCCTTTCGCAAGCTCCTCAGCCCGTATGAGATCGACCTCATAATCGGCCACGTACGCACTATGGAGCCAGTGTTCGCCGAGGACGCTCCCCTGTTCATACGAAAGGGGTGTGGGGCCTGCCATAGCATCGTAGACGTGGAGGGCGCCGTTGGAAACATCGGCCCAGACTTGACCAACATCGCCACTGTCGCCGCGACCCGTGTGTCGGGACAGAGTGCGGAGGATTACATCAGGGAGTCGATACTCGACCCCAACGCGTTTATCGTGCCCGACTGCCCCACCGGCCCCTGCGACATACCAACTCTGATGCCCCTGGACGTCAGAGACACCATGGGCGAAGACGAGTACGAAGAGTTGGTCCAGTATCTCCTGACCCTGCAGTAGTTCTCCAATGCTACTTGTGGCTGGACAGGCCCATAATATGCGGGCACTATAGAGTTGTCTGGACTCCAACCTGTTCGAAATGGCCTCACTGTTGTGTGCCAAAGGCTCAAGCAAGTCAAGCCTTCCACTCTGCTAGCAATAGTCATTGTGACGTTCGGCCTTTCATGTAGCGGAACAACCGAAAGCGGCAACCTTGCTCTCACGCCGGAACAGCTCGAGGCGGAGGCGCAGATCCTCGATGAGCGTCTCATCTGCCCCTCCTGCCCTGGCAAGACCATAGGCCAAGCACAAGTCGCGCAAGCTGCCCAGATGCGGATTCTGGTAAGGGAGAAGTTGTCCGAAGGCTGGAGTCGGCAGCAAGTCCTCGACTATTTCTCCGAGAGGTATGAGGGCGTGCTGGCCGAGCCACCCAAGGAGGGCTTCACCCTCCTGGCTTGGCTCCTTCCCATCGTTGGGATTGCCGGTGGCGGGACCGTCCTCTACCTGGTGATCAGGGCGATGCGCCGCCAACCGGAGCCACAACCTGCTGACACTGAATTAGGTCTCTACCTTCAGCAAGTCGACAACGACTTGGGCCGCGCGGCGGGTACTGGCCCTGTTGCTCCGCCACCGGATATGGGAGACCTATAGCCAATGGCAGACCTAGGCTCCATAGCCCTTCTGTGCGCCCTTGCCCTGTCCTCGTACTCGGCCGTTGGATCATTGGTAGGGGCTTGGAAGGGCTTCCTGCCGCTGCTTGAGAGTTCCCGCCATGCCGTGTACCTTGCAGCACTGTCACTGGTGGTCGCGACCATCGGACTTGTGGGTTCCTTCTTGGCCCACGATTTCGAGGT
>JAAXIE010000324.1 GCA_012270525.1 Dehalococcoidia bacterium
GGACACCATCCAGCAGTCCGAGCACCAAGCCAACATCACCCACGCCGAGGACGGCGAGGTGGCTATGGCCGTACTGCGGAACGAGGGGGAACACGCCGGAGCGGCAAGGCCCGACCTGATCCTGCTCGACCTCCGCATGCCCAAGAAAGACGGCATGCAAGTGCTGGCCGACCTCAGCCAGGACGAAAATTTGGTGCACATCCCAGTGATGCTCCTCACAGGGACTGAAGCTGAAGCGAGCCTGCTGGACTCCTACTCCATTCCTGCCAGCAGGTACGCCCGCAAGCCACTGCAGTTGGAGCAGTTCAACAGAGTCCTAGGCCAGCTTGGTCTGTTCAGCAGCCAGCCTATCCATGTTCCCGGAACGGCGGCTGCCACCGCAGCTCCCCGCGCGTCGGCCGAGCCTGCTCCCAGGAAGCGCCGTTGGTGGTGGCCGTTCGGCTAGGGGCGCCACGAAACGCACATCATCTGGCCCCTGCTGGGTCCCGGACGCGGCTCCTGAGTCCTGTTGTACGGTCTTCCCTGCCCCTGAGCTCGCGGTTCGTGCCGCACATCGAAGCACGCAGCTTGGCAATGGGCGGTGCGAGTAGTTCACGAGGCCTCCGACGCAGCCGGTTCGTTGACAAGGGAAACTGCCAAGCCTAGAATGAGTACGTTCAACCGATGCGACAAGGCAGGATATGTTAAGAATTCGTCTATGCCGAGTTGGGAAGAAGAAGCGTCCTTCCTACCGGATCGTCGTTGCCGATTCCGCAAGCCCCAGGGATGGAGCCTTCGTGGACTGGATCGGGCACTATGACCCCTTGGAAGACCCCCCGAAGGTAACCCTCAACGAGGAACGGGCCATCAATTGGCTCAAGAAAGGGGCCCAACCCTCCGACCCCGTCAAGAGGATCTTCCAATGGAACGAGATTTACCAGAAGGCTTCCGCTCAATGAAGGAACTCATCGAGTACGTTGCACGAGGACTCGCCAGTCAACCTGACGACGTCAGGGTCACCGAGGAGTTGGGAGAAGACCGCGTGGTGTTCAAGCTGCAGGTTGCAGCTGAAGACAAGGGCACCATCATCGGGCGCCAAGGCCGGGTAGCCCAAGCCATGCGCGTACTGCTTCGGGTGGCGGCCGTCAAGAACGGTACCAGGGCGGTCTTGGAAATCGTCTAGGGGCGTCCGCCCTTCCCCCTGCTCGCCATCTTCTCCACGCCAAGTGCCATATGCCAAGTTCCCGCCAGGCCGACGTTCTTGTGGGCCGGATCCTCAGACCCCGCGGACTTCTGGGCGAACTCCAGGTGGAGCCCATGACCGACTCCCAGGACAGGTTTACCCCCGGTGAAACCTTGTTCCTCAAGGGCCAGCCGCATCGGTTGCAACACGCCCACCGGAGGAACGGGCCACAGGTAGTTCTCAAGCTGGAAGGGATCGACACCGTGGAAGCCGCCCAAGCCATGCGTGGGGAGTCCCTTTACGTCACCCGCGATACCGTGGCATCCCTGCCCCAAGGACATTACTACTACTTTCAATTGCTGGAGATGCAGGTCTACACCCCCGAAGGTGAGCATCTCGGGCAAATCACCGAAATCATGGAGACGGGCAGCAACGACGTCTACGTGGTGACCAACGGCGGGCAGGAAGTCCTAGTCCCCGCCTTGGACGACGTCATCCAGAATGTGGACGTCTCCGACCGCCGCATGGTCGTGGACCTACCCGAAGGGTTGAGGTAACGGGCATACAGTCCCCTGTCCCACTTCTGGGTAAACGCCAGCCCTCAACTTTGACCCTCCCGAAATCCCGGTGATACAATCGGCGGTAGCTTGAAGCTGGCGCCGAGCCCCATATTGCAGGTCCGGCGTAGCCTTGAGAGTGGGAGTTTGGCATGTCGGGACACTCCAAGTGGTCTACCATCAAGCACCAGAAGGGGGTTGCCGACGCTCGTCGTGGGCAGTTGTTCACCAAGCTCAGCCGCGATGTGGTGTTGGCGGTGCGCCAGGGAGGTGGCCCCGACCCAACTATGAATTTCCGCCTGCGTTTGGCCATAGACAGGGCCAAGAGCAGCAACATGCCCATGGACACCATAGAGCGCGCTATCCAAAGGGCATCAGGCGGGGGCGACGGGGCTGACGATCTGGAGGAAATCTTCTACGAGGGCTACGGGCCAGGAGGCACCGCGATCCTCCTGCAGGCCCTGACCCCGAACCGCAACCGCACTGCCTCGGAGGTGCGTTCCACCTTCACCAAGGCCGGTGCGTCCCTGGGCGAAGCTGGTTGCGTCGCTTGGAACTTCGAAAGCAAGGGCATCATCTCCTTGGAAGTCACCGAGGAGCAGGCAGAGGAAGTGGCCCTGCTGGCCATCGACGCCCAAGCTGAGGACGTGCAGATCGATGGGGCGTACGTGGAAGTGCAGACGCGCCCTGAGGACCTTGAAGCGGTCAGGCAGGTTCTGACGCAGGCCGACCTGCCTGTCTTGTCGGCGGAAATCTCCATGGCCCCCAAGTCCACCGTTGCATTGGATGACAAAGCGGCCGAGCAGGCGTTGAAGCTCCTGGACAATCTGGAAGACTTGATGGATGTCCAGAAGGTCTACTCCAATGGCGATTTTCCGGACGAAGTGTTGCAACGCTATAGCAAGGAGTCCTGATCCCACATGCGTGTCCTCGGGATCGACCCGGGTACATGGACAACGGGATACGGCCTGCTGGCAGCGGACAACTCGATCATCGTTACCGACTGGGGATGCATCGGCTTCAAGAAGGGCAGGCAGGCCCCTGCACTGGAGCGAAGACTGCACGCCATCTTCTGCAAGCTTGTCGACCTCATCCAGCGATACTCACCGGAAGAAGTGGCCATTGAGGACCCATTTCTCGGCCGGGGCAGCCGCACCTTCCCCACCACAGCCATCGCCATAGGGCAAGCCCAAGCAGCAGCCCTCATGGCCGCGGCCCAGTTCGAGTTGCCTGTCCATCGCTATTCCCCTGCGGAGGTGAAGCTCGCTGTGACCGATTACGGGCGCGCCACCAAGGAGCAGGTACAGGAGCTACTGGCGCGTCAGTTGGGCCTGCAACCGGCCTTCGCAAAGCCCGATGCCGGAGACGCTCTGGCAGCCGCCCTCTGTCACGTGAGGCGACGCCAGCCGGACAACGGGCCTTACCGGCACGCCTCCTCGGGTTGGATTGGAAGCTAGCTGTGCCCCAGAGCCCAACGTGGTTCCAGGACCTGACACACGCAAGTAGGAGCCAACCTTGATAGTTGGCGTCAAGGGCAGGCTGGAAGCCACTGGCAATGGCTACTTGGACCTGAGCGTGGGCGGGGTGGTGCTGCGGGTGTCCGCTCCTGCATCGGTGGTGGAGTCAGCGGGGCCGATCGGCCACGAGATCAGCCTTCATACCCAGCTGATGGTGCAGAACGAGCAGCCCTTGCTCTACGGCTTTGCCACGTCGACCGACTTGGGGTTGTTCCAGATGCTCATCACCGTATCGGGCATTGGGCCCCGCACCGCCTTGGCCCTGTTGTCGTCCCTGCCGGGACAGACCCTGGTCAATGCCATTGCTTCGGGTGACGAGCGTTCCCTGAGCAGCGTGTCCGGCGTGGGCAGGAGAAGTGCCGCTCGTATCGTGGTGGAATTGCAGAGCAAGCTGGGGCAGTTGCACAGCGAAGTCGTGCCGGTGGTCGCCAGCAACGGGCCTGCTGCCATATCGGCCCTCACCGCCTTGGGCTATACTACGCGGGAGGCCTCGCAGGCGGTGGCATCCATCGAGCAGGGAGAAGACCTGCCCATGGAGGAGCTGGTGCGCATCGCCCTGCAACGCATGGGATGATAGGTTATGGGGCGATTGGCCAGGTGACGAACATGCCCGATGAGATAGTCCAGGATGAGACAATCCAGGAGGCAGCGGCCTGGTGTCGAGGGCTCTGGAAGACAGTCCTCCAAGCTTCGTGGTGCGCGACTGCGGGAGCGAACGAGGGATGAGGGTCTGGGAAGCAACGCTACGCTCGACCTGCTGTTGGCAACCTATAGCTGTCGTCGAAAGAACCATAGATGCCTGACTTCGAAGTAGTAGCCGATTTCCAGCCCATGGGCGACCAGCCTACGGCCGTAGAGTCCTTGGCCATGGGTATCGATGATGGGCACCGCTACCAGACCCTCCTGGGCGTCACCGGCAGCGGTAAGACCTTCACCATGGCCAAGATAATCGAGAAAATTCAGCGTCCCACCCTGCTCATCGCCCACAACAAGACGCTGGCTGCCCAGTTGGCCACCGAGCTCAGGGAGTTCTTTCCCCACAACGCCGTGGAGTA
>JAAXIE010000026.1 GCA_012270525.1 Dehalococcoidia bacterium
GCCCAGAACATGGGGTTCGTCTTCCAGCTCTACAACCTCCTGCCGGTGCTCAACACCGTGGAGAACGTGGAGCTACCCCTGTTGGTGTCCGGGATGAACTCCAAGGAAGCCCGCAGCCGGTCCCTGGCACTTCTGGACCTGGTGGGGCTGGCCGAGCGCGCTCACCATCTGCCTGGCGAGCTTTCGGGCGGACAGCGCCAGAGGGTCACACTGGCCCGTGCCCTGGTGAACACCCCCGCCATCGTGTGGGCTGACGAACCCACCGGCGATTTGGACAGCGAAACGGCCTCCGACATCATGGACCTGATGGTGCGTCTGAATCAGGAAAACGGCCAGACCTTCGTGATCGTCACCCACTCCCTGGAGGTGGGTCGCCGCGCCCATCGCATCGTGCGGATGCGCGACGGCCTCATCGAGCGTGAGGTATCGGACCCAGCCTCGGCCACCTGGTTCGACACCCCCGCAGTGACATCCCCTCCCCCTGGAACCGCGGGCCAGACCGGCTCCTGAGACTGCCTGCATGGAAGAGCTGTTCGGCGTCTCCATCAACGTCTACATGATTGTGCTGCTGGCCGTTCTCCTGCCAGCTTTACTCCTGGTTTTCTACCGGGGCTGGCGCAACCCCGTGCTCGTCAAGCTGGGCCTGCGCAACATACCCCGTCGCCGGGCGCAGACCATCCTCATCATCATGGGGATCATGCTCAGCGCGGTCATAACCTCCGCGGCCTTCGGCACCGGCGATACCATCAGCTACTCCATCCGCCAGGAAGCGGTGAAGGTGCTTGGCCCCATCGACGAAATCATCGTCCCTGCCCGGGCAACCGCAGCCGACACCTTCGGCAGCAACCCCTACGTCCCCTACGAAGAGTTTCAAGGCCTGCAGTCAGACCTGGCAGGCCTGTCCAGCATCGATGGTGTCACCCCGGGCATCGGCGAGACCGTACCGGCGGTGAACCTGGACACTAACCGTAGCGAGGGAATCTTTCGCGTCGCCGGAGTCGACCCGGACAACCTGGCTGGCTTCGGCGACCTCGTGTTCACCACCGGTAGTGCCGCGCCCATGGCCGACCTGCAACCCGACGAAGGGTACGTCAACCAGGAAGCTGCCGAAGAGATGGGGGCCGAAGCCGGTCACCGTCTCGCCCTGTCACTCAGCGGGGATGATGGATCGACTCGGCAGGTGATATTCACCGTCAAGGGAGTGGTGGAGCAGGGTGGTCTGGCTGGCGATGCCCCCACCCTGCTGCTCTCGCTATCGCGTACCCAGGAGTTGTTCGGCCGGGAGGGCCAGATCAACTACATGGCCGTCTCCAATCTTGGCGACGAGCGCACCGGGGTCGAGTTCAGCGAGGAAGTGACGGGACTATTGCGGGTGCGTTTCGCCGACCCCCAGGTGGCGGCCGAACTGCAGGGCATCCTTGCATTGCCGGGTCCATTGGCTGCTTTGGAAGCCGAAAGCCAGCCCGAAGCAGACTCCGGGGAGTCCCAACTGACGCGGTTGACCCGGTTGCTACGGCAGCCCGCGGCAGGAGAGGAGCTGGTCGCCCTCTTGGCCGACCCGGAGGTGCAGCAGCAGGTGCTACGGGCCTTGTCCAAGGCCAATTTGGCAGATGCTTCCGGTGGTCGGGGCGGTGACCAGCCCGATGAACAGTTGGATTTGGAAACACGGGTCGGCACGCTGTTCGCCGACCTGGCGGAGTTCCGGGTGCTGGCCGTGAAACGTCAGGTGCTTGAGGAAGCCGACGAGGTCGGCAGCTTCGTCACCACCTTCTTCCTGGTGATGGGCCTCTTCTCGGTGATCGTCGGGGTGCTGCTGATCTTCCTGATATTCGTCATGCTGGCAGCGGCCAGGCGGACGGAGATGGGCATGGCTCGCGCCGTGGGTGCCCGCCGTATGCACCTGGTGCAGATGTTCGTTTTCGAGGGAACCGCCTACTCGCTGGTATCGGCCGCCATAGGCGTGGGCATTGGCCTCGCTGTCAGTTCCCTGATCGTGGTGATTGCAAACCGCATCTTCCAAGCTGGCGAGACAGGAGTGGCGGACTTCCAGTTGACTCGCCACTTCGAACCCGAAAGCATCGTGGTCGCCTACTGCCTCGCCATGGTCATAACCCTCATCACCGTGGCCCTTTCGGCCTACAGGGTAAGCCGTCTCAATATCGTATCGGCGGTGCGGGACCTGCCAGGTGCTTCCGCGCCCGTATCCGGTGGAGGCTGGAGGGAATCGATCACCACCCTGGCATTCCACCTGCGCCGGGTCGCTGGCACGCCACGTTCGCTGCTCGCTGCGCTGGCCTCCTTCCACCTGCCACGGGTTGGGGATACCCTCGTCCGGCTGTCGTGGTCGCTGGTGTCCGTTCCGTTCTTTGTGGTCGCAGCCATTGGACGGCTCCTGTGGCCACCCTTATCGCAGGGCTGGCTTACTTTCTTGCTGGGGCTGCTTCTGACCTATGCCGGCATCGGCTCCCAGATTGCCTGGTTCCGTCTCGGGGTGGCCCTGACCATCATCGGACTGGGCCTCATGCTGCGCCTCGCCTTCCGGCGCACCCCGATGCGGACCGACGTCTGCGACCGCATCGCCTACACCTTCATCGGCGTGGCCATGCTGGTATTCTGGGTGCTCCCCTTCGATGTACTGCGCAGATTCGCGGGCGACCTCAGCGGTGGACCGGAGATGTTCTTCGTGTCGGGTATCTCGATGGTGGCGGCCGCCGTGTGGACCGTCATGTACAACTCAGACCTGCTCCTGCGTGGCC
>JAAXIE010000124.1 GCA_012270525.1 Dehalococcoidia bacterium
TCCGCATACCGCATTATGTGTCGGTGGCGGACGTGGGAGTGGCCATCAACCCGCAGCAATGCGAGGGTCAGGACGAGGGGGCATCGATGCAGGGACTGGGGCACACCCTGTTCGAGGAGATGGTGTACGAAGACGGGCAACTGCTCAACCCCAACATGATCGACTACCGGGTGCCGGGGTTCGAAGACGTCCCAGAACAATTGGACACGGTGCTTATCGAGAACCATGACGGCCCGGGGCCGTACGGGGCGAAGGGTCTGGGCGAGGGGGGAATCGTATCGGCGGCCCCTTCCATTGCCAACGCTCTGTATGAAGCCACCGGCGTACGAATGAAGGACCTGCCCCTTACGCCGGAGCGGGTCTGGCGGGCCCTCCGTGATGCAGGTGTTCCTGGGGCCTCTCAGGACGCCGAGTAGAATTGTGGCGGCGCCAGAACCACTACACCCAGTGCTCAGGGGCTTCTGGGTCACCAGAGGGCGGTAGATGAGGATCGCCGACAGCCTGGAAGTGGACTATCCCATACGCCAGGTATGGGACCTGCTGCAGCAGCCACAGGTCTTCCTGTCGGCGATGCCTGGGGTACAGTCGTGGGAGGCGGTGGATGACAGCACCTTCGACACCCTGGTGGCGCAGCGGGTCGGTCCCTTTCGCGTGCAGTTCCAAGTGCGGATGACCCTGGATGAGATCGATCCCCCTCGACGACTGGTAGCATCGGGGCATGGGAGGGAGTCGGCTGGGAGCATGCTGCGTGTTCCATCAGCGGTGCTGGAGTTGGAAGAGTTGGCGGGGGACCGAACCAGGCTATCCTTCGTGATCGATTTCAGCCTGACGGGCAAGCTGGGGTCGCTGGGGTCGGTGGTAGTGCGTCGGAAGGCATCAGAGATGTCGAGGGAGTTCGCCAGCAACCTGGAGGCTGCGGCGAGGGGCACTGCCAGCCCTGATTAGAAAGCAAGTTCCTTTGAAAAAGGCTCTTTTGCCATTCCGGCCCAGGTCCAAGGGGGCCTCGCCTAATGATGGACCCGGTGGGTTGCAGGGGCAACGCCTTCCCTGGCGTGTTCTGGGTCTTTTCCGTCCCTACTGGTCTGCTGTGGCGGCGGTCGGTCTGTTGCTGGTGGTCACGGCGGGCATAGGCGTGGTCAATCCGCTGCTGATCAAGGTGGTGTTCGATTCTGCTCTCTTTCCACCCGGAGGCGGTGGCCCGGATCTGGACCTGTTGTGGGTAATCGTGGGCGTCATGACGGCGGTGGCTGTGGTGCATGGCGTGCTTGGTGTCTGCCAGACCTACCTGACCCACCGGGTGGGTCAGCACGTGATGCGCGACCTGCGGGATACGCTCTACCTTCACCTGCAAGGGATGTCGCTGAGATTCTTCAGCAGTACCCGAACGGGCGAGGTGCAATCGCGGGTGTCGAACGACGTGGCCGGAGTACAGACGGTGGTGACGTCAACGGTCTCGGACACGATCGCCAACAGCGTGATCCTGCTCAGCACCCTGATAGCCATGCTGGTGCTGTCATGGCAGCTGACCCTGGTAGCCATTGCCACAGTGCCGGTGTTCTTCGCCCTGACTCGGTTCGTGGGAGCGAGACGCCGAGCGATCACCGCGAGGGCCCAGGAAGCCACGGCAGAGATGACGGCCATCACGCAGGAGACCCTTTCGGTTTCAGGGATCATGCTATCGAAGTTGTTTGGGAGGCAGGAGCAGGAGGTAGCGCACTTCCACGGGCACAATCAGCAACTGGCCGATCTGGTGGTGCGCCAGCAGATGGTGGGCTACACCTTCTTCGCGGTGGTGATGACGTTCTTCACCATAGCCCCTGCGATGATCTACCTGCTATCGGGCTACCTTCTGCTGGGTACAGGCCAAGGGGGCATCACCGCAGGGATCATAATCGCCTTCACCACTCTGCAGACCCGTCTGTATTTCCCCATCAGCAGGCTGCTGGAAGTGTCGGTGGAGTTGCAGTCCTCCATGGCGTTGTTCGAGCGCATCTTCGGGTATCTGGACATGAAGCAGGAGATAGTGGATGCGCCCGATGCGGTGGAGGTCGACCCACGGCAATCTTCGGGAAGGATCACCTTCGACTCGGTGAGGGTCGATTACGGGTTGACGGCTGCCGAACGTTTGGCAGGGCAGGCGTTGAAAGGGCAGGAAAGGGAACGACGCTGGGTGCTGGACAACATCAGCTTCGAAGTCCCGCCGGGTCAACTTGCTGCTATAGTCGGCCCCAGTGGCGGGGGCAAGTCGACGATTGCCCACCTGATCCCGCGTTTGTACGACGTGAGCGAGGGGCGGGTGCTCATCGATGGTAGGGACGTGCGGGACATACGCTTGGAGTCCATATCGCGCCTGATCGGGTTCGTGACGCAGGAGAGCTATCTCTTTCATGCCAGCGTGAGGGACAACCTGCTGTATGGGAAGCCGGATGCAAGCCCGGAGGACATCGAAGCAGCGTGCAAGGCGGCCTACATCCATGACCGCATCATGGAGTTGGCAGACGGCTACGAGACAATCGCTGGGGAGCGTGGCACCCGTTTCTCGGGAGGGGAGAGGCAGCGCCTAGCCATAGCGCGGGTGATACTGCACCAGCCTCGCATCCTCATCCTGGATGAGGCGACTTCCGCCCTGGACACCACGAGCGAACGGTACGTGCAGGCTGCCTTGGAGCCACTGATGCGCGGTCGGACTACGCTGGTCATTGCGCACAGGCTGTCCACGATAATGGCGGCGGACGTAATTTACGTGCTGGAGCAGGGGCGGATCGTGGAGCATGGGACGCACCGGGAACTGCTGGCACGGGGCGGATTGTACGCCCAGCTATATGCGGAGCAGTTCGACAGCGGCCTGGTCGAGGCGCGGTGCGAGGACGGCATCGTTATGTCGACGGGTCACGTGGTGCCCGAGGAGGGCGTACTGGCAAAGACGGGAGCATAGGCTGCTGGACGGACGCGCGTCCTGGCAATTGCAGGTTGAAAGGAGCAGCTTGTTACCTAGGGAACTGTCGGTTGAGGGCAAGACGGTTGTGGTCACGGGGGCGGCACGGGGGATCGGCAAGGGCATAGTGAGGGTGCTGGCGGAGGCTGGGGCCAGGGTACTGGCGACGTCGCTTACTGATCGCTATCTGGGGCCTTTGGGCGAGGAGATGAGGGAGGCCGGGCACCCCATCGAGATCCTGGTGGCCGACGCCACCAAGTCGGCGGACATGGACCGCACGGTGCAGCATGCCATCGACCTCTGGGGACACATCGACGTGTTCATCAATAACGTGGGAGACGCCATCAGCAAGCCCATGGTGCCACTGCCGGGCAGCGCGGGGACCACGCAGGTGTCGGACGAGGAATGGCGGTTCGTGTTGGACGTAAACCTGACGCAAGGCTTCCTGGGGTGCCGGGCTGTGGGCCCGCACATGCTGGCACGAGGCAAGGGTAAGGTGATCAACATCACTTCCTTCGCCGAAAGCAAGCCCAGGGCAAACGCCACTGGCTACGCGGCGGGCAAGGCTGGCCTGGGCCAACTGGCCAAGGCACTGGCATTGGAATGGGCAC
>JAAXIE010000131.1 GCA_012270525.1 Dehalococcoidia bacterium
GCAGACGATGCCGAGCTTCGTCTACCTCGTGCCGGTAATCTTCTTTTTCGGGCTAGGAAACTCGCCAGCAGTTATGGCCACTATCGTGTATGCAATACCTCCAGCGATTCGCCTGACCAACCTCGGAATTCGCCAAGTGCCCTCAGAAACGGTGGAGGCGGCCCGGGCGTTCGGCGCAAGCCCGCAACAACTCTTGCTCAAGGTCCAGCTACCACTAGCGCTCCCGACCATTATGGCAGGCGTGAACCAGACAATAATGATGGCCCTCGCTATGGTAGTGATTGCCTCTATGGTGTCGGCCGGCGGACTGGGCCAGGATGTGCTCACTGCCATCGGCGGGCTTAAGGTCGGCGATGCCATAGTGGCAGGAACCGCTATTGTGTTCCTCGCTATCATTATCGACCGTATCACCCAAGGCATTGTGCGGGCCCAAGCCAAGGCGACTCAGGCTTAGGAGTGGCAGGGCTGGATGAAGGTGTGCCATACTATCTGCACGTAGCGGAGCGAGGAAACGTAGATGGCTACCACAACGCCGAAACTGATCACGGCCGACGAGTTGCTGCAGTTGCACGCCAAGGGTGTGCGTGGTGAGTTGATAAGGGGAGTGCTCCGGGAAACGATGCCGACAGGACGCCAACACGGGGAAATCGTCATGAACCTGGGCGCAGAACTGCGCAACTTCATCAAGCCACGAAAACTTGGCTCCCTCGTAGGTTCAGATTGCGGTGTCCGGTTGGAGCGGGATCCAGACACGGTGCGGGAGCCTGACATCGCCTACACCGCTTTCGAGAGAATCCCTCCAGACGATGATGCGTCACGTTATTCGGAGGTCATCCCCGATTTGGTGGTTGAGGTGGCTTCCCCCACCGACAGCCATTCGGGACTCAACGACAAGGCCTTGATGTGGCTGAGATATGGCGTGCGCCTCGTTTGGGTGGTGCATCCCGAGACCCGCAGCGTGGATGTACACCGAGAGGGGCACAAAGTAATCGCGCTTTTCGAGGATGACAGCTTGGACGGCCTGGACGTCCTCCCTGGTTTCACATGCGCGGTGAGTGAAGTTTTCGAACCTTAGGGACCTGGAGCCTATCAAAAAAGAAGAGCCGGGGTCTCCCGGCTCTTCTCGTGAGTGTAACCTAGTCGTATGGACTAACTTGCCCGCGCAGCCAGTGCCGCCTTCACACGATCGGCGACATCGCCCGGTACCCAACCGGTCCAAATCGCTTCTCTGTTCGTCAGGAACCAGATGGCAGCTTCTTCCGCACTAGCATCGGTTTGGCTTCGATACTGAAGCACTTCACCTATCTGCGGGTCAGTGAAGGACCAAAGCCTCAGCATTTCAATGACCTCGGGAGCACGCTGCACCATGGAGGGATGCACCGCAATCCTCACCGGGCCGACCCCGTAAGCGCAATCAGGATCTTCGGGAGCGTTGTCCTGGCACGCCTCGGGCTCTTCAAGCCGCGTGAGGTCTAACGTGTTGGCAGGAACTGAGGGGGCCCACAAATAGCCTAGCCAAGCCTCGTTCTTGTCGTACGCCCCTTGTAGCGAGGCGAACAGCGGCCCGCCTCCCTCTGCGGGCTTGAGGGTCACAACGTCCTGAAGGCCATAGGCAGCCACTTGGCGATTATTCGTCTCGTGGCAGCCCCAGCTTCCGGGGCAGGTCCAGAGGACTATCTTACCGTCCTCTTGGTCAAAGAGATCCATGTGGTCCTTCAGGTCATCAACATGCCGTAGATCGGGGTTCGCATCCGCAAGGTACGTGGGTATGACGAAGGCACTCTGCCACTGCTCGTTCAAGCTGTTGCCAACCGGTATCACCGCTCCTTCATCCAAGGCCGGTAACCACACGTTATTCTGGTTGGGCAGCCATATTTCCAAAGTCACATCGATGTCGCCACCAAGCAGTCCCTGGAACAGGGGAATAGTGGCTCCCGGCCTTTCATCCACCGGGTACCCATAGCCGTGATGGACAATGTACTGGGCAAGGGCGCTCTGTATCTCTGCACTGCTCCAGTTGAGGGTGGCGAAAGTGATGGTGCCCTTCTGCCGCTCTTCCTCCATGGCAGCATCGGCCAAGGCCATCGCCACTATCTCTTCCACCTTCGCACCGGTCAGCGCGTCCGGGTCCTCCGCAGCCGCCAAGGCGTTGTCTACGATCGCCTGCACCTGCTCGGCGGTCAGGCCTTCAGGCTGGCCCGCCATCGCTTGGGCCACAATGCTTTGCACCTCTTGGGCCGTCAGGCCTTCCGGCGTCTCGATGGCCGCTATGGCCTCGCCCACGATGGTCTGCACCTGGGCCGCCGACAGGCTCTCTCCCTCGGGGATATCGATGCTCATGACAGCCTGATCGACTATTCCCTGCACCTGCTCCGCTGTGAGACCTTCTGGTTGCGCCGCAGCAATCGCAGCAATCGCGTTCTGGACCAGATTGCTCAGGGCGGCCTCGTCTATGGCGGGCTGGGCAGGGGCGGGAGCGGGCGTCTCTTCCCCAGCGCAGCCTACTGCCAGAAGCAGCACCACCATCAGGCTTCCCACAAGCAGGAAGGGATTGAATTTCCGGGCGCTCTTCAACATTAGAAGTTCCTTTCCATTGGATGAGAAAGTTGAGTTCTGTCGGAGGACCAAGGCCTAGTGGGCCATGGCCAGGATAACGTCGTCGCGATGCACCTCCCCCACAAGTTCATCTTGATGGTCCAGCACTTGAATCGGCTTCTGATGCTCCATCAGCATCGGTATGAGCTCTTCCAGCAGAGTCTCCGTGCTGCATGAAGGCCCCCCGCCGTTGCTCCCGTCACTCACCTGCTCCTTCATGACATTCCTGGCCTTGAGCACCGATTCCTTGCGCACGTCTCGCACGAACTCGCTGACGTACTCGTCGCTCGGCTCCATCACTATCTCTTCCGGGGTCCCCGACTGTACGATTTCACCATCCCGCATGATGACTATGCGGTTCCCTATCTTCAGGGCCTCATTCAGGTCGTGAGTGATGAACACCATGGTCTTGCGCAGTTGCGACTGTAGCTTCAGCAACTCGTCCTGCATGGTACGGCGTATCAGGGGGTCCAGGGCACTGAAAGGTTCGTCCAGAAGCAGGATCTGTGGGTCGACGGCCAATGCGCGGGCCAGTCCCACCCTCTGCTGCATCCCACCGCTCAACTCCCGTGGGTAGTTGTTTTCCCAACCCTGCAACCCCACCATCTCCAGCACCTGCTGCGCCGTCTCCACCCGTTCTTCCTTGGAAGTCCCCCGCAACTCCATTCCCCATACCGCGTTGTCCAGTACCGTTCTGTGCGGAAAGAGACCGAACCGTTGGAAGACCATTGCCACCTTGGTCCGTCGCAATTGCGTCAACTGGGAATCATTACAGGCCAGAACGTCCTCGTCATCAATGAAGATCTCGCCCTGGGTGGGTTCGATGAGGCGGATGAGGCAGCGTATGAGAGTGGACTTGCCACTGCCCGACAGCCCCATCACCACGAAGATGTCGCCCTCAGGGACCGAGAAGTTCACGTCCTTCAGGGCCACCACGCAGCCCGTCTCCTCCTGCACCTCGCTCCGGGACTTGTCCTGCCACTCCGGCGCAATGACCTTCTCCGCATCCTGGCCGAAGACCTTCCACAAGCTGTTGACCGCGATGCAACTCTTTGTGCTCTCCATGAACGCCCCTCCAAGAGGCAAAAGAGAACCTCGAAGTAAGTCGATGGGTACGGCACAAGATACCCACAGCCCCTTTGTCTGTCAACCATGGCCCCGCCAGCCCGCCAGGTCATGAGAGTTCCCCGAAGGCGGCCATGTTCTACTTTACAAAATGCGTGTGCCCAGCGTAGAATGACCTGTGTGGCCGGCCTCGCGGGAACGGGCGGGGAGTCGGTCTTTTTCTTTTCACTCTGGGGGGATAACGATGGCCCAGCCTGCCTACCTCACTAGAGAAGGCTTGGAAAGGCTGAAAGAAGAGCGCGAACACCTCTTCACCGTCCGGCGTCACGATGTGGCCGAACGGATCCAGCGGGCCAAGGAGATGGGTGGCACGGTAGACAACGCCGAGTACGAAGAGGCGAAGAACGACCAGGCCTACATCGAAGGCCGAATCCTCACCCTGGACACCCTGATCACCAACGCCCGCATCATCGACGAGGAAGCCTCCACCGATCTCGTGCGCATCGGGTCGACGGTCGAAGTGGAGGACGATAAGGGCCGCAAGAGGCAGTACAAAATCATCGGTAGCGCCGAGGCCGACCCCTCCCAGGGTTCCATTTCCAACGTGTCCCCCAT
>JAAXIE010000357.1 GCA_012270525.1 Dehalococcoidia bacterium
GTTTCATGCCGATTCCAAGTTCCCGCGCAGGCCCGCTGAACGCGGCCGACTGGCCGAAAAGGACCCTGTCATCGGATATCCCTGTGTCCTCTGGATGCGGCGGGGCTGCGATTCGCGGGGTAGCAGGATGAGGCGTGTTGCTGACCACCACCTGGTCGCCTCCGTCAACCCGGCCTAAGACGAACCAGACTACAAGACTGACAATGAAGGTAAGAATTACCCCGCCGACGATGCCCAGAATGAAGAGAATATCGGAAGGTACCCAGGGAAGACCTCTCACTCGTCCCTACGCTTGACCAGGATTAGATGGTTCTTCCCCTCCTCACGTCTGTACTCCAATTCGTCCATCATGGTCCGCACCAGGTGGATGCCGAGGCCCCCTATTTTGCGGTCGAGCAGCTCCCCGGTGGTGTTGGGGACGGGAGCTTGTTCCAATGGATCGAAGGGCTTCCCGTCGTCAGTGATCTCGATGGTCAGCGACTCATCTTCCGAGACCAGACGGATCAGCACCTCGTGGCAGCCTCCATCATGACCATAGTTCAGCACGTTGAGCCACAACTCTTCGATGACAAGGTTCACCTGGAAGGTCAACGCAGGGGGCCAGTCTTCCTCTTCTCCCAGACCCTCGATGGCGGCTGCGAGCCTTTCCATCTCCTCTATGCGGGTCTCAACTGTCAGGTCCAGCGTCGAACTCACTGTTATGTCTCACTACAGCAAAAGGCTAGGCACGTGATGTCATCCGACTGGGGCGTTTCTCCGGCAAATGCGTTGACAGCTTCGAAAACGGCGGCAGTCACCTGCTCCGGGTCATGGGGTGGGTCCGCTCCAAACAGTTCCTGCAACGGCTCGATGCCAAACTGTTCGCCATCGGCGTTCATCGCCTCTGTCACCCCATCGGTGTAGAAGACCACCGTGTCTCCGGGCTCCAGCACCACGCTGGCCTGGTCGAAATCGTAGTCGGGGAAAACCCCCAGTGCGATCCCCCCTGTCAGAGGCAGCAACTCAGTAGAGCCGTCCTTATGTACAACCAGGGGCGCGTTGTGCCCCCCATTCGCATAGGTCAGTGATCTGTTGGCAGGGTCGTAGACCGCATATACCACGGTGACGAACATCGCCCCCTCGTTGTTCTCCAGCAGCAGGTCATTGACCTCCTTGAGCACCGACCCGGGGGCGTCCAAGCCTATCGCGGTACCCTTCAACAGGGTGCGACTGGACATCATGAACAGCGCGGCCGGGACCCCCTTGTCCGAAACGTCGGCAACCGCCAGGCCCACCCGTTCATCGCTGAGATACACCACGTCGAAGAAATCGCCCCCGACGTTGCGGGCCGCCTGCATCTTGCCGAACACCTTGTATCCAGGCCCTTCGGGGAACTGGGTCGGCAGAATGGACTGCTGCATGCCCCGGGCCACGTCCAGTTCGTTCTGGAGGGCAACAAGCTTGTCACGAGACATCAGGGCCTCGCGCCATTCCGCCATGTTGCGCAACGTCCGCTCGATGGTTACCTGCAAGTCCTCGAAGTCCAGTGGCTTGGTGACGAAATCGAAGGCCCCGCGGTTCATCGCTGTGCGTATGTTCTTCATGTCGCCGTAGGCCGAGATGATTACAGACCGGACGTTGGGGTCGACCTTCGGTATCTGCTCCAGCAACGTCAGCCCATCCATCTGGGGCATGTTGATATCGGAGAGGACCATGTCTATGTCCTCTTCCTGCTGGAGCATCTCCAGAGCCTCAATGCCGTTGTGCGCGAATACGAAGCTGTAGCGCCCCGCCCGTATGTTGCGGCGCATCCGTTGCAGCATCAGCGGTTCGAGGTCTGGCTCATCGTCCACAACCAGTATCTTGTAACTTTCCTGGGTTTCCGCCATCCCACAGCACTCCTGCCTTGACTCGCCGGTTCCCGCTTGTCACAAGGGCCACTAAAGCCCGCGGTACGGGGCCGGCACTACCAGTCCGCCCTTCCTGGTCCGCCTAGTCCTCGAAGGAGGCCATAGCCTCAGCTTCCGAAGCATGAATTGAGATAATCTTGTCGAAACCGCTGATCTCGAACACTTCGCGGATCGGGCCCGACAGCGAGCACACCGCAAACTTCGCGTTCTGGCTGCGCAGGTTCTTGGCCGTCAACAGGATTACCCGCAGGCCCGCGGAACTGATGTAGGACAACTCTTTCATGTCCAGGACCACCGCCCGCTCGTCGGGGTTTATGGCATCCTCCAGCGCAGACTGGAACTCACGAGCGTTGGACCCGTCCACCCGCCCGTCGGTCCTTGCAATCAGAGTGTCTCCTTGCCGCTCTGTAGTAACCCCCATAAGGCCCTTCTCCTTGGCTTTTTTGCAACTGTAGCCTCTGCTGCCACGACTACCTGGGATCCGGGTCCCAGGCAACGGCCTGAGGTTCCTTCTCCGGTTGCCCGGAGGCGCATGCCAGCAGGTCTGCGTCACCCATCCCGCTAGGCAACCTAGTATACTCCCATCCGTGACTGTATCCAAACACGGGCAGGAAGCGGAAATGGCCCTGTCGCCCGCAGGTCTTCATTCTAGGCAGGAAGCCATAGCTTGCCAACATTGCCAATTCCGCGTCGCACCGCACCCAAGTCGTGGTAGAGCGGGCCGTGGTAGAGCGGGAGGAGGCTGATGTCTGCGTATGACACCATAGTGCTGGGCGTGGGAGGGATGGGGAGCGCTGCCGTCTGCCACCTGGCGCGGCGAGGGCAGAGGGTACTGGGGATCGAC
>JAAXIE010000162.1 GCA_012270525.1 Dehalococcoidia bacterium
CACATCGCGGCCACCCACGAGGAGGCCCTGCATCAAGCACGGCACGTCTGCGCGCACTGGGTGACCCAGGAGGCGCTGGTGAACCTGTTGCGCATCGGCGGAGTGGAGGTGCCCGAAATGAGCTTTCCCCCCGAACTCCTGAACGCCTATCCCGACCTCTACCATGCAGAGGACCAGGAAGCGGTGGTGAGGCTCACGTCGTTTCTCTCCGATGAGATGGTGGGCCGGTTGTGCGGTGTCATCGGAGGATATGGCACCGCGGAAGAGGTGGGTGAGAGGCTGGCAATGGCAGGCCAGCAGGGGGTGCGGCGCATCCTCGTGCGCACGGCGGAGACCTATTCGCTACCCCGGACCACACTGGAGGCCTTCCGCGACGTCATCTTCCCGATGCTCAGATAATCCACCAGGTTTCTCAGGCTCCGATGGGTCCGGATACCCGTCAGCACAGAGGGCGCCCGCGCCAGTAGTGGTGGATGCGTCCTGGGCGGCGGGGGACCAGAGGCTCGCGAGCCGCCAGCTTGTAGCCAGCCATCATGAGCAGACCAGCCACGAACCCGCCCACGTGGGCGAAGTAGGCCACGCCCCCGCCGACGGTCTCCACGCCCAGGGAACCAACGCCCTTGAACAACTCCAGGATGAACCACAGGCCCAGCACCAGTACAGCGGGCACCGGAACGACGGTGATGAAGATGAATATGAACAGGGTGTTGATGCGGCTGTAGGGGTACAGCAGCAGGTAGGCACCCAGCACCCCAGCGATAGCCCCGCTGGCCCCGACCATTGGGACTCGCGAGTCCATGTCGATTCCCACCTGGGCCATGCTCGCGGCGAATCCCGCTGCCAGGTAGAAAAGCAGGAACTTCACGTGGCCGAGCCGGTCCTCGAGATTGCCTCCAAAGACCCACAGGAAGAGCATATTGCCAATGATGTGCATGATGCCCCCGTGCAGGAACATCGAGGTGAACACCGTGGCCCACGTACCGAAGGGCGACTGGATGTCGACGTAGCCTGAGAACCTGCTGCCGTACTCCAGGAACTCCATCCCGGAGGTAAGCTCGGCAGGGATCAGGCCGTTCTTGAGGATGAATATCTGTTGCTCCAGGTCGCCCAGTGAGAACTCGTAAACGAAGACGACTACATTGATGAGAACGATGGCGATGGTAACGTAGGGGAAGGTCCGGCGCCGGATATCGGCGTCGCCCAAGGGGATCATGGCCTAGGGTCCGGGTCGGTCAGGTCGGAGCCGAAGGGCGAAAGCCTGGAGAGTGTCACTCCTCCAGGTCCCGCGCGGTATGCACCACTATCCCGGCGGCAGTGTCCAAGCTTATGCGGTCCATGTTCAGGCAAACGTGGTACAGGGACTGGTTATCGCACTGCACCTTGAAGAACTTGCGGAAGAAGGCCTGCCTGGCACGCTCCGCCTCGGAGAAGAACTTCTCTCCCTCGGCGCGGTTGAACCTCTCCCTGCCCATGATGGTGTCGATGCATTTGTCGGGCGAGGCGGCCAAGGCTACGTGCACCGCGCCCGGGGTATCTTTCAGGATGATGTTGGCCCCTCGCCCGATGATCACGACGTTACCGGTGGAGGCCAACTCTTCAATTACGTTGGTCATGGCTTCGAGAAACTGGCGGTCGCCGAGGCGCTGCGATTCGGTGATGGGTTCCTCGGCAAGGTCGCCGTAGGTCTCGCCCGGCAGCATCTCGATCCCGGGACTGAAGTAGGGTTCGCCCGCTGCGCCGGAGACGGCCGATTTCTCCAGCATGTTCTGGAGGAAGAAGGCGATGCGGTCACGCAGTCGCACCACGCGTTCTTCCTTCTCAGCCAATGCGCTAATGGTCGATCCCACGCGCTTGGCCGCCTCCGCAAACACGATGCGGTCCACGTAGTCCGCATCCAGCATGTCGGCCACCTTGAGGCCCAATTCGTTTCCGCCGCAGCCGATGGGACCATTGAAGGTGATGATGGGCATATCAACCTCCCGCGGAGTAGTAGTTCGATGGCCGGGACCGGTGACGGGCAGTGCCCGCACGATCCCTACGGACTGCCCCTAGGAACTGGAAGAGACCTGCTCCAGGAGAGCCGGGCGCCGCCGGATGTACTCGTCGGCCAGCAGACCCATGGAGAGCGAGTCGTACCACTCCCCTCCTCGCTGCTGCCTGCGGCGCAGTCGACCCTCCAGCACAAACCCGATACGCTCGCACATGAACCGGGCGGGTTCGTTGTATTCGGGCACTGCCAGCCATACGCGATGCACCCCGTGGGTCGAGAATGCCTCGTCCAGCAGGTGAATCATCGCGGATGCGCCATAGTGCTGGTACCAGAGATCCTTGCGTCCAATGAGGATGAACATATGTGCGCTGCGGACCTCGGGCTCCATGACCAGTTGCCCTTCACCGATGTGCTCGCCATCGGTACTACAGATGGAGTAGATTCGGCGCTCTTCGCTCTCGAAGGTATGCTGCCACTCCTCGCCCGAACAGCCTATGACGCTCTCGGGTGCGTACCCGACATGGACCGGGGTGCCCGAATCGTCGCACCCGTACCAGGAGTTGTGCACATCTTCGTCCTGGAGCCAATCGCAAAGGCGGGTCACGTCCTCACGGGATACTTCACGGAGGGAGACTTGGGGCCACATGCATCACCCCCTTGGGCTTTGTCGTTGTTACCTTCCGGGTGAAGAGGCGACCGCTGGCTGCCAACGTCTAGCTTGACACGCGCCGCGCATTTTAGCAACGGCCCAACCGCAAGCGCAATTGCATCCGGCGAGCCAGGCGATACTAGGGGGCCGAGAATTCACAGGTGTAATGGAGGATGGGCGTCCAGGTCGTCGTACAGGGCCTTGTTGTCAGTGCCGGGGTCTCGTTGAAGCTACCATAGCCCTGTGATAGGCTTGATGGTGCTATCATGCTTGAGAACGCCACCGGTATCCGGTTTTCCCCGCGCCCCAACCGCGCCCACGAAATTGAGTGGCGCCCATGGGGACCCGACGCATTCGCTGAAGCGCAACGGGCAGGGCGGCCGGTGCTCCTCTCCATCTCTGCTGTGTGGTGCCATTGGTGCCATGTGATGGACGAGACCACATACTCCGACCCCGGGGTGATCCAATTAGTCAACTACTCGTACATCCCGGTGCGCATCGACCGCGACCTGCGCCCCGATATCGACGCTCGCTACAACATGGGAGGATGGCCCACAGCGGCCTTTCTTACGCCGGATGGAGACCTGCTTTCCGGGTGCACTTATACCCCTCCTCAGGAGTTCGGGATCCTGCTTCAACAGCTCGTGCAGGCCTACCAGCAGGACAGGGACGGGATCAGACAACGGGCTGCCCTGCTGCAGGCCACCGAGCCTCCGCAGTCGTCGGGCTACGACTTGAACGAAGCACTGGTGGGTCAGGTAGTGCGAGTGACCAGGGACGGATTCGATTGGGAAAACGGGGGCTTTGGAAGCGCACCCAAGTTTGCCCATGCCGATAGCCTGACCCTGCTGCTTCACTGGTCGCGGGCCAACGAGGACCCGGCCTGCATGACCATGGTGCGTCAGTCGCTGGACGCCATGATGGACGGTGAACTCCGAGACCGGGAAGAAGGGGGATTCTACCGCTACGCCACGGGTGCCGACTGGTCTGCGCCGCACTACGAAAAAATACTCTCGGACAATCTGAAGCTCGCAGACCTGTATATGGAGGGTTACCTCGTTACCGGGGACGCGCGCTATGCCAACGTGGCCGCGGAATTGCTCGACTACGCCAGTGCCACCCTGTTCGAGACCCATCACGGTCTCTATTTCGGCAGCCAGGATGCTGATGAGGAGTACTACCAGCTACCCCTAGAGCAGCGACAGGAGCGTGCCAAGCCGCCGGTCGATGCCACCTTCTATACCGACGTCAATGCCCTTGCCTGCTCGGTGCATCTGAAGGCTGCATGGGTTCTTGACCGGCCGTCGGCTGGCCAGAACGCCTTGGAGGTCTTGGAGAGCCTGCTGGCCCTAGAGTGGGCGCACGGCCTGCGTCATAGCTATGCTCCCGATGGCACTGCAGGGACGCCAGCCCTTCTGCAGGACTACGCCTGTTTGGTCCGGGCCCTTCTGGATGCCTACGAGCACTCCGGTTCCACTCGCTACCTGAACGAGGCGGGTCGCGTTGCTGACGAGATGTTGACGCGTCTTTCCGATGAGCAGTCAGGGTGCCTGTTCGACACCCCGCACGATCCTGACGCGATGGCAGCCCTTCGCAGGCGCCTCATGCCGGTGGACGGCAACGCGATCGCAGCGGAGGCTCTGGACCGGCTGGGGAGGGCCACCTACGACACGGAGCGACATCAACGAGCGGGCAAGATATTGTGCGGGCTGCCGTTACGAACGGACCAGTACAGTGATGCCGTGGCGGGGTATGCGGC
>JAAXIE010000166.1 GCA_012270525.1 Dehalococcoidia bacterium
CCTCGAAAGAACCGAGGAAGGCCACGGCGGCCGCCACCTCGGCAGGATGGCAGCGGGCCCTTCCCAGCCAGTTCCTGCCCCCCATGGGAGGATAGTATTCCAGCATCTCCTCTGTTGGGTTAAGGTGGGCATCACGCTGACCGGCCACCGAGTCGAGGGTCCCGTCGTTCCGGGTCTCCATGCCCGCGGGAGAGACGCAGTTTGCGGTAATGTTCCACTTGCCGTACTCGGCAGCGACGGTTGTTGTCAGCCCTACAACGCTGCCCTTGCCTATGCCACCGAGGAATGTGTGATAGGGCACCGCGGACTCGAAGGCGGTGCCTCCGATGCTGACGATGCGCCCGTACCGGCGCTCGATCATATGGGGCAGCACCGCCTTGATCATGCGCACCGTGCCCCAGACGTTCGTGTTCACCGAACGCTGCATCAGCTCTTCCGGGAACTCCAGCAACGGGAGGCGGGCCTGCATGGCAGCGTTGTTGACCAGAGTGTCGACGCGCCCGAAGCGCTCCAATGCCTGCTGCACCACGCCATCGGCAACCCCCACCTCGCTCAGGTCGCCGCCCACCCACATGAAGGGCTGTCCCGTTTCGTCTTCCAGCTCTCGGGCCGCCTTGGGGGCAGTCACGTCATTGAAGTCAGCCATGACTACGCTGCACCCTTCCAAGGCCAGCCTGCGGCAGATGACCCGGCCCAGCCCCTGGCCTCCACCGGTGACGATGGCCACTCGGCCCTCATATCGCCGGCAATGGACGGGCACATCCCACTCGGCAGACTCAAAAACCATCCAGGGGTCTTGTTGCTCCGTCATCTCTGGTCTCCCTCTTTTTCTTCGTTAGCTTGCACAGATGGTACTTGGCGGCCAATATCATATCAGGAATGGCGCATCTGGGCGCGTGGAGTTTGCCCTCGCCTCGTCTTCAGATACAATCGGCGGCAGATGCCGAACACGACAAAAATAACCTTGCGGGAGCGAAGAATGGACGAGGCGACCAAGCACCGAATACTGGCCCAAATCGATGAGAAGGAGACCGTCGAGTTCTGCAGTGACTTGCTCCGCATCCCCAGCTTCAAGACCGAAGAGACGCCAGTGGCCAACCATCTGGCCACCTTCTTCGGTGAGAGGGGGTACGAGGTACAGCTCCAGGAAGTGGAGCCGGGGCGCTTCCAGACCATCGCCACCCTGCGGGGCAGTCGCGGAGGCAAGAGCCTGATGCTCAACGGCCACATGGACATCGACCCGCTGGCCTTCGGTCTCGTGCGTGACCCCTGGGTACCCAGCTGGGAAGGAGACCGGCTCTACGGGGGCGGCTCGAACAACATGAAAGGCGGGCTCACTTCGATCATCACCGCTGCCGAAGCGGTGCGGAAGTCGGGCATCGAGATGAAGGGCGACCTGGTGGTAGCCTGCGTGGCGGGAGAGTTGCAGGGTGGCGTGGGCACCACCTACGCCCTGCGCAACGGACTGAAGACCGACGCCGCCATCGTGGCCGAGCCGGTGGGTGACGGCGACAACATCATCACAACTCACGTGGGTTGGGTGGAAATGGCCGTCAGCACCATCGGCCTTTCGCAGCACGTCAGCCGCTCCCACCTGGCAATCGATGCCATCGACATGATGATCAAAGCCATACCCGCCATCAAGAACGTGCAGTTCGCCCACACCCCCCGGGCCGACCTGCCCGACATGCCTCGCATCATCGTCGGCACCATACTGGGTGGAAGGGGCAAAGACCACGATATGCGAGGCCCCAACTTCACCTGCGACTACTGCACCGTGGTCGCCGACGTCCGCACCGTGCCGGGCCAGACCGCCGAAATGGTGATTGCCGACGTGCGTAAAGTGCTGGACGGCATCAAGGCGGAAGACCCCACGTTCAACTACGAGATAGAGGCACCGCCGCCAGCCCATTACAAGGTGCAGACCGTCTATATGGAACCCTTCGACGTACCCCAGGACCTGCCCATCGTGGAATGCCTCGCGGACAACTTCCGCGGCTTCGCCGGGCGCGACCCCGACCAGATAGGCGCGGTCATCACCCAGTCCTATGCGGGCAACGATAGCTGCCACCTGTGGGAAGCAGGCATCCCCTGCTGTCTCTATGGCCCCCAAGGAGGCCGCGACCGTCAGGGTGAACCCGACGGCTTCGTCAGCGTCAGCAGCATGGTGCGCGTGGCCCAAGTCCTCGCCCTCACATCAGCGGACTGGTGCAACCAGGAGAAGTAATCGCCTAGGATGACGGTCGCCTCGTGGGCGGGCCACCGGGGCCCACAGACGATGCACCCAGTAAAGAGGTCCGCCAAGTTGCCATCGCTCCACGAAGCAACGCTGGTCGTGGTATAGTTACGTGTTGACTCCGAAAGGCAACCCATCAAACTCAAGGAGACGACCATGACGATTACCCTATCCCATGGCGGACCAAGCATCTTCTCCTCAGCCTCCCGCTCGGACCAGGTGGCCGTGGGCACCATCCATGGCGTGGTATTCATCGAGCGCGACGGCAGCGAATGGCGTGTTGCGCACCGCGCATTGGAGGACAAGCACATACACGCGGTGGTGGTCGAACCCATCAGCGGGTACATCTTCGCTGGGGCCCAGCACGGCTCAATCTTCGCCAGTGCCGACGGTGGGCACACCTGGGAGCAGCGGGACAAGGGTCTCACCCAGACCGATGTCTACAGCATGGAAGCCACCCAGGTGAACGGCAAGGCTCGCATCTATGCTGGCACCGAGCCCGCGCACCTGTTCGCCAGCGACGACTTGGGCCAGACATGGACCGAACTGACTGCCCTGCGTTCGGTGGACATGTCAAAGTGGGGGTTCCCCGCGCCTCCCCATATCGCTCATACCAAGCACATCAACTTCCACCCCGCAGACCCGCAAACCCTCTACGTCGGCGTGGAGCAGGGCGGCCTGCTCAAGAGCACCGACTCCGGTGAGACCTTCACCGTAATCCACGGCATGGATGACGATGTGCACCGCAGCGTGCTGAACCCCTCCGACCCGGACCAGATTTACGTCACCACCGGCATCGGCATGTACTACACCGGCGACGGTGGCAGCAACTGGGACCAGTGGACCGACACCAAACACCCCATCGGTGGCTATCCCGACCTGCTGGTGCTGCATCCGCGCAACCCCAGCCTGATGTTCGTCGCCTCGGCGGAGCACGGGCCCGGCACTTGGAACGAGACCCACACCGCCACCTCCCGCATCTCCAAGAGCACCGACGGCGGACGCACCTGGACGCAGTTGAAGAACGGCATCAACGAGGTCTACACCGCCTTCGAGGCCATGTGCATCGAGGACTGGGGTGGCAACGCCTTCTCCCTGTTCGCAGCCACAGCCACCGGCGAGGTGTGGAACAGCGACGACGGCGGCGAGAACTGGAAGCAAATCTTCAGCGACCTCGCCCCCATCTCCAAGGGTGCCCACTACAAGGCCTTCGTCACCGCCTAACCCACCCCAGCACCAGAACGCCTCCGCACAGGGGCCCCGCCACTTCAGGCGGGCCCCTCAGTCTTCTAGGCGTTTCTAGACCCCAACATACTGCGTTACCATGGCAATGCGAGGCGGGCGCGCCCCTTGTGGGGCTAGTGAGCTATCACACCATCATCGGACAGGGACGTTTGACGATGAGCCAAACGATGGATGCCCAGGACGGGTACGAGGCCGCATTCAAGTACGAACAGGAACACCTGCATGAAGTAGTAGAGTCAATAGATGCAACCGTGGCCCGCGCTGAGGGCCGAGGCCTTGGGGCTGCAGCCGATACCAAGGCCAGAAAGCCTCTGCA
>JAAXIE010000054.1 GCA_012270525.1 Dehalococcoidia bacterium
GTGGTGGTGTCGGGGGAGACGCGGGTGGTGTGGCCCTGGCCTGTGGTGTCTTCGAAGATGACGAGGTCGCCGGGGCCGAAGCGGTGGGTGCTGCCATCGCCGAGGCCGATTTCGGTGTGGCCGGAGAGCCAGGTGGCCAGGCGACGGTTGGGAGCGTTGTGGAACTCGGCTAGCTCGGCTGACTCCCGCTGGCCTCGGGAGCCGGGCGGGCGTATCTGTAGGCCGCGGACCTGGTCGGTGTTGGTCAGATCGGGGCGGTCCGAGAGGTCGAATTCGGCTACGTGACTCTGGCCGTCGTCGCCTGCGTATACGCGATAGTTTCCCAACGGATCACCCCCGTTCTGACTCTGCCCCCGACGTGGAGGGTTGTGTCACTGGCTTGACGGATGCGTAGAGCTACTGGTTGAGCAGGGGCATGACGCAGAGGATGGACGGTTCGGGCCAGGTGATGGTGTGGCCATGCCCGGTGACGTCCTCGAAGAGGACCATGTCGCCCTTCTGGAAACGGTGAGTGCTTCCGTCGCCCAGGCCAACCTCGGCCCGCCCCTGGACGATGGCCACCCACTGGCGTTGCGGGGCGTTGTGGAAGGCCCGCGGGTCCGATGGCGGGTACTGCTGTGGCTGGGGTTGCCTCAGGCGCAGGCCCTGCAACAACTGGAGCGTTTCCAGTTCCGGGTGCTGCGACACGTCCAGTTCTTCGATGTGACTCTCGCCGTCATCGCCAGCGTAGGTCCTGTAGATGCCCAAATCGTCCTCCGGTAACGGCAATCTCTTAACAACGGCAATGTCGACGGATGCCCTCGCGACTAGTGATGGAACATCCAGCTAGGACTCCAGAACGTTGACCGCGAGGATCACGTCGTTCCAAGTGGACTGGTGGCCGTGGCCGGTGAGATCTTCGAAGAGGATCATGTCCCCGACGCTGAAGGTGTGCTTGCTGCCGTCGCCGAGGCCGACGATGGCGTCGCCCTGCAGGATGACGGTCCAGCGTGGCGTGGGAGCGCAGTGGAAGCCGTCGGCATCGTTGACGATACCCGGGGCTGGCCCGCCTACACCCGGTCGACGGAACTGCAGGCCCTCGGACTTCTGCAACTCCTGGAGTTCGGGGCGATTGTCGAAGTCCAACTGCTCCAGATGACTCTCCCCGTCATCGCCGCTATAGCACCTGTAAATACCCAAGTTGCCCTCCCTTGTGTTCTGGTGTTGGCCTGTGTACTGGTGTTGGTTGAGACTCGCTACTAAAGGCCTGTGGTTTCTAGTCCGGTAATGGCATGACTGCCGAGATGTTTTCGGTCAGATAGCGAGTAGTATGACCATGGCCGGTGACGTCCTCGATGAGCCGGATGTCGCCAGCGTGGAACTGGTGCTTGGTGCCGTCGCCCAAGCCGATCTCCACGTCGCCCGACAGTATGACCAGCCAGCGCTTGTCCGGTGCGGGATGCCAGTCGATGAAGCGTCCGGCCTCGGTGCGCTGGATGCGCATGCCCTTCACGTTCTGCAGATCGCTGAGCTCCGGATGCGACTCCAGGGGCAGCTCCTCGATGTGGGTCTCGTTGTCGCTTCCGGTGTACATGTGATAGATGCCCACGTGGCTCTCCTTTTCTCCCTGCAAATGCTGTTTGTCCTGCTAAGTGCGGTCAGTCCGGTCCAACCGTGACCATCAGCCATGCCGTATCCTGGAGGTAGCGGGTTGTATGGCCCCGTCCGGTGGTGTCTTCCATCAGGCGGAGGTCGCCGGGACCGAAGCGGTGGACTGTGCCGTCGCCCAAGCCGATCTCCACCTCGCCCGATATGTTCACCGACCAGCGACGCTCGGGGGCGGGATGGAAGTCCATGTAGTGGTCTTGCGGCATGCGCATCAGGGTCACCTTGGTGGCGATCTTGGGTGACTGGAAATCGGGTGCAAGGTCGGGGTCCAACTCCTCCAGGTGGCTCTCGCCATCGCTTCCGGTGTAGAACCTGACGATCCTCACGCGCCCTTCCTCTGGTGGAATCAACAGCCTCAAGGTGGCATTCCAAGGATACCCGCAGCCGTGTGTTGCGGCAAGGCGCAGGTGTGACGGCAGGTGATCGACGGCTATAATGGCGGCTGCCAACGGGCGGGTCGGCCTGGCCTTCTGTATTCCGGCAGGCGCTCGAATTATGGCTCCAGAAAGATAGCGGGGGTGTGCATTGCCTGAACCCTTTGAACTCAATGTGGCCGAAACGGCGGAGCGGGTGCGCGATGGCAGCCTCTCGCCGGTCGCGCTGGCCCAATCGTTGTTGGAACGCATTGATTCACTGGAGCGACTGAACGCTTGGATCACCATCGACCGGGAGGACGTGCTGCTGCACGCCCGCGAGAAGGAAGAAGACGTTGCCCAAGGGCGCGCGTTGGGTCCGCTGCACGGCGTTCCGGTGGGACTGAAGGACATCTACTACACCGCTGGGATGAAGACCACGGCCAACTCGAAGGTGTACGCCGATTTCGTTCCCGACGTCGACGCCACCAGCGTGCGCAAGATGAAGGAAGCCGGGGCGATTGTTCTTGGCAAGGCGATGACCACCGAGTTCGCCACGTCCGACCCCTCCATCGCCGTCAATCCTTACCATCCCGACCATACGGCTGGGGGCTCCAGCAGTGGTTCGTGCGTGGCGGTGGCGGCGCGGATGTGTTCCGTGGCGTTGGGGTCCCAGACCGCTGGTTCCACGGTGCGACCGGCTGCCTACAATGGCATCGTTGGCCTGAAGGCAACCTATGGACGGGTGAGCCGGGCCGGGGTGATTCCCGTTGC
>JAAXIE010000122.1 GCA_012270525.1 Dehalococcoidia bacterium
CCCATGATCTGGCTGGACGGGTTGGACACTCCCCTGGTCAACAACCTGGAAGCCACTTTCTATGAGCAGTTCCCCGAAGACCAGCAGCCCATTGAGGGCACCGGGACTTCGGCGCGGAAATATGGTGGCGGGGCCCTGCGCCCCACCTGGGAAGACCCCCAGGTGCCCTACTCCTCCCTGTGGCACTACAAGTGGGACCGCACCTACGACGCCCTCACAGACCTCGCCAGCCTCCCCTGCGACCCTCATGACGACGTCGCCATGGAATACAGCGACCCCGTCACCGGAGGGCCCGTCCTTCGCACCATGGCCTGCTGGGTGCAGATGATACGCCCGGGCGTGCACACCAAGGCCCACCGCCATACCAGCAGCAAGGTCTACCAGGTGTTCCGCGGCTCCGGGTACAGCATCATCGACGGCCAGCGTTTCGACTGGAATGAGGGGGACTTCTTCGTGCTGCCCTCATGGGCTTGGCATGAGCACGCCTGCGAAGGCGATCAGGAAGCCGTCCTGTTCTCGATCCAGGACATACCCGTGATGAAGGCCCTCTCCCTCTACCGTGAGGAGCCCTACACCGAGCACGGCGGCCACCAGCCCGTTACCAGCCGCTTCGGGGAGGCCTAGGCAGCCAAGGTTCCTGCTGCCAGCCGTACGGCGACGACCCAGCGACGCGTCGTCGCGGAAGTCAGCCCTGGAGTTCCCATCCCAGCCAGTTGCACAGGGCCCGCCCCATGATCAGCTCCTTGTCTCTCTCGGAGAGCCAGGGTAGCTCCTCGGTGAACATGGTGACGCACTGGCTCCAGGAGCAGGGCATCCGCGTGATGTCCGTACCCCAGAAGAGCCTGTCCGGGCCGAAGGCGTCGTACAGCCGGTACAGGTACTGGTGAATGTTGGTGAACGGGTAGGGCGCGCTCGAATAGCTCGGTGCCCCCGTTGCCTTCACCGCCACGTTGGGATGCTTGGCCAAGGCCAGCAGTTCATCCAGGTTTGCCCAAGCCTCGTCATCCGTGGCTCGGCCCGACCTGCCAAGATGGTCGACGATCAGCTTGAGCCCTGGATGTCGCTCCGCCACCTGCGCCACCACCGGCAGGGAGTTTCCGGCCATCAACGCCACCGGAAGATCGGCCTCCTCGGCCGCTGGCCACAGCCAGTCCATGGTCCCGTCGGTGAGCCAAGTCTGCTGGTGCGCTTGCAGGAACGTGAATCGCAGACCCAGCATTCCCGGTTGCTGCTTCCACCCAGCGATGAGGTCGCGGCTCTCCGGCTTGTCCAGTGGAAAGTTGCCCAGTATCGAAAGCCGGCTGGGATGCTGGCGCGCCGCTTCCAACGCCAGCGCACCCGAATTGGGGTCCCAACTCGGCGGATGAATCACCGCTGCATCAACCCCGCCCTCGTCCATCTCCTTCAGCACATCGTCCGCCGTATAGTCGGGCACCTGCCGGTGCACCGCGTTCGTGGGAACGTGTCCCGTCCAGATATGCACCTGTGCATCAACAACCAGCATCGTGGCACCTCCGTCTCCTCTCCAGTCATATCCGCTCTAGTGCTGCCTTCAGCGTCTGTTTCCCTCCCCATCACGGCCCCTTGTTGCCTTCATCCTCTCTCTCGACCTCGGGCGATGGTGGTGGTGTCACCACCCTTTGCGGCGTCAACCCCGTGCGTCGCAGCACATCCAGGTCCATCTCCGGCATCTCCGTACCGAGGAAATGGTGCACCCCGTTCGCCAGCCTGTTGTAGTCCTCAAACCAGATGCGCACTCGTCCTCGCCACGCCGTGAGACCCGCGTTGCTGTGCAGCTCATAGGCCGCTTCCCTCGCATCCATCGACGAGCCCGTATGGTCCCACGCCAGTTGCAGCAGTGCGGCCATTTGCATCGCGGTATAACCCCCGCCACCGTACGACTCCTCGATCCCCGCAGCCATCTCCTCGTCAATCATGTCGGTGTCCACCGGCGCGTTGACCAGTGAAGACCCGGGTATGGTCCGCAGCACCTCCGACAGGTGCTGCCGCACCTTCAGGGCATACACGCTCGCCGATGCCACGTGCAGCATCCCCGGCACGGCATAACCACTGAACGAAGTTTCCGGCTCCAACTCAGCCGCTGTGATGCAACTCCGCATCATCTGCACATCCACCAGAATGTCCGTCAACTGCTCAATGGCTCCCTGGTTCCCCTTCAGTCCCATGGCTTCGGTCACGGCCAAGGCAATCCCGAGGGTCACCTCGGCCTTGGCCAGCCAACCGTAGACCTGGTGCCAGTAGAGCCATGCCCCCAGACCGTGACGGCTGTTGAGGTTGAACAACGGCTCTGCGTTGAACACCCGGTGCCGTGGCACGAACACCCTATCAAGCCACATCTGCGCATCCAGCTCATCGAACCTGCTGCTCAACGGCGACAGGAACCTGTTCGCGTGTCGCGCCGACGGGGAACGCGCAATTACCCGCACCCCCGGATCGTTCACCGGAACGACGAACCACAGATAACGCCCGCTCCCCGGAGGAAGTTCCTCCCGGCTCGTTATCAGCACGTCTTCGGCATAGGGCGAGGAGGTATGCAGTGCCAGCTTGCCACTGATCACCACCCCCTCCTCCGACTCCTCCTCCAAGCGCAACGCAGCCCGTTCCGCAGGGTCCTCCCGCATACGGTACCCGATGACCGTCCCACCCGACGCAAAGGTCAGGAATCGACCCGTCCGCGTTATCTCCTCCCGGTACTCCCGCGCCGCCGCAATCTCGCTGGGGAACTCTCCCAGCCGGGTGACCACCTCCTGCAATCCCAGCGCGATGAGGGCCCCGTAGCAGGGCGTATGGGTGATGTATCCCCCGGTCTCGAAGTGGACTGCGTTGATGGCTTTGCCCAGTCGGCGAAGGTCGTCCGCGCTTCGCGGCGGCAGGAAGGCTATCGGGGACTCAGGGTTGCTGCCATTGGGCGGGGCCATGAGCGTTTCCTGCCAGGCCGGGACGAAGTGGCGGTCGTACCAGGTGGCATATTCCTCGACCATCCCCTTGGTGGCC
>JAAXIE010000352.1 GCA_012270525.1 Dehalococcoidia bacterium
GTAAGTCCAGCCGTGGTAGGCGCAGACGAAGGAGGAGGCATTGCCAGCGTCGGCGCGGCAGACCCGGTTGCCACGGTGACGGCATACGTTCAGGAAGGCCCCGACGGAGCCGTCGGTATGGCGCACCACGAGCACCGGGTCCTCGCCCATGTAGGTGGAGAAGAAGTCTCCCGGATTGGGGATCTGGCTTTCGTGACAGAGGAACAACCAGCATCGGGCGAAAATCTGCTCCAACTCCTGCTGGTACAGGTCCTGCTCGATGAATATCTCCTTGCTGATCACTCCACGGTCGGTGTTCACGAGCCCGCGCAGGTCCGTCGCCATGTGTGCGCCTCCTCAAGGGGCTTGAGAGAGCCTCGTTTGATAAGAAGCCAGTGTTCGAGGGCCAAGTATCGCACGCTCCCACAGGACGGGCAAGGGAGAGGGAAACTGTCCAGAAACGACTGTATGTGGAGATGGTCTGCTTCCCCCACCATCTCTAACGGCAAGGTGGGTGTGGTCGGTCTCTCTCAGGGTTCCGATCTCGCTGGCGATGAGTGCGGGCTACGGCTCAGCGGGTCCGAAAAGGTATCAACCGCCGAGCCTGGGGTGTCCGCCTGCGTGCGAAGATGGAGCGTAGACTTGGGAGCTAGAGGCGGTGAAGCTTGACGACGCGGCGGCCCGGACCCCAGTCGCCGGGTTGCACCACGTATATGTCTCTGTGCGAATCGACCCAGATGCCGTGGCAGGTGCGCAGTTCGGGGCCACCCCAGCGGGCAAGGCGCTCGCCGTCCAGGGTCACGATGCTGGTCTGGCCCGAGTTGTGCTCCGGTATGTACACCGCATCGTCGTCGTCGACGTAGAAGACCGCTGGGCCGATGAGTTCTGTCTCCCAGATGTCCAGCACCTCGCCTTCCTGGCTGAACAGTTGCACGCGGTCGCCCTCACGCTCTGCCACCAGCACACGGTCACGACGGTCGACCCACACGCCATGGGGCAGGGTGAGGCCGCCTGGCCCTGTGCCAGGTTCGCCCCAGGACAGCAGGTGTTCTCCATCGGATGAGAAACGGTGCACCTGGCAGTTGCCATAGCCGTCGGCGATGAAGATGTCGCCGGAGGGCGCAACGCATATGCCAGCAGGAAGGTTGAAGGGACCTCCGGGACGGGTGACATCGGTGTATGCGGTGGAACTCAGTTCGGTGGCACCGGAATCGGAGCGGTGACCACGAGTCCCGATGGTCAACCGCAACTGGCCATCGGTGGTGAACTTCATGGCTTGACCGCGATTCCGGTCAATCAGCCAGACATGGTCGTCAGGGTCGATATAGATGGCATGGGGGAACTCGAACTCGCCTGCACCCCAGGAGCGGAGGTAAGAGCCGTCGGCGGCGAAGACCATCACGGGGTGCTCCTCGGAGCGGTTGAAACAGTAGACCCGGTCCTGGGAGTCGACGGCAACGGCGGCGGCCCTCATCTCCACGCCTTCGGGGATCTGGGCCCAATCCTGGTCTACCCGGTATGTGTAGTTTCCGTTACCGACAACTACTGACATGATGCTTTTTCCTCCCGGCCAAGTTACTGGCGAGATACAGCTTGCTGGCGACCCCAGATTGCCAACGAGATAGAGTCGCCGAACGGGGGACCCGCTTCACCCCATGGTCGGCGGGCGACATAACATTTCCAACAGGCGAAGCGTTGATGTTCGCCGCATTCTATCGTCTGGACGACTTGCGAGACAATATATTGGTCAAGGTTTCAAATTTTAGTCAAAAGTCGTCGCCAGCCCGTTTGGTGTTCGCCAACAGGCATGGCCATAATCCCCGATTGTCGAGCGGCAAGCCATCAGTCCATGCGTTGACGTATCTGGTCGGCTTGGGCAAGCCGCTTGCCCGCCTTGCCTGTGTTGCCTGAAGGCAGATGCACAGGCCCAGGCAGGGACGGGCTCATTGAATAACTGAAAGGAGGGACGGAGATTAAGGAGCATCATGGCGGAACAGCCCCGAGCCTTGAGCCACGGGGCAATTGGGGGAAGGCTCCCCCGGAACACTCAACCTGCTTGCGATAGGAGCGCACTAGATGGACAACTTCAGCATTGTGGTCTTGGCCCTCGCGGTGGCCTATGCCACCGGTGTCCTTTGGTACAACATCCTGGACCGGAAGTACGAGTCCTGGATGCGGATGGCCGCCTTCCCGCTCATCGGTCTGGTGGCTGCCGAAGGGATATGGGGCGCCTACGGCTTGGGAGGGCCGGAGTTCATGGGACTGCACGTTGTTGCCATGGCATTTGGCACTGGCATCGGTGCTCTGGGCGACGTGGTGGTTCAAGCCATCGCCCGGGAGTCTCACGTGAACAAGGTGGTCGGCGTCTTCTCCCACATCCTCCGCGGATAGTATCCGGTTACCATCGGTCCCGGCCCTGGGCACAACATCGACTGGGAGGGATGTGCCCAGGGTCTGTTCTTGTCTCTGTCGGCACCCGGCAGTTGCGATCACGTGGGCGCAGGTCTGTGCAAACACGTAGAGCGAGGGGGTAGAATGGGCCGCACGCCTCCCCTTGCGTGGAGACGGCAGAGGAGGCGCGGGAATGATGGTTGGTTGCGCGCACAACTAGTGGGACTCCGTGCGAAGGGGGAGCGGTTGCCGCTATCTGACAGGGACTATGTGAGGGGCAATCATCCGCCCGCGTGCACTTGTGTGGAGTGCGGGCGACGGCGAATGGAGCGTTCCCAGCAGGGCGGGCTGATAGGCCGGCTGGTCAGGGGCGTTTCCAGGCTCTTCGGACGAAGGTAGGAGGAGTTGGCTTTGTCTACCACTACCGTGCTGGTCTGCGTCGATGGACTGGCCCCGGAATATCTCGAACAGTGCGAGGCTCCCACGCTCCGGGAGATGGCGCGCCAGGGCTTCTGCGTGCAGGGGTGGGCCATGGTGCCCACGGTGACCAACGTTAACAACGTTTCCATGGTCACCGCCTCGTACCCTGAAGTCCACGGCATCACCTCCAACTATCTTCTGGACCGTGCCTCCGGATACGAACGCTACATGGAGTCCGCCGACTTCATCCTGGCTGAGACCATTTTCCAGCGGGCCTGCCGGTTGGGCGGGTCATCCATCCTGGTAACGGCGAAGGACAAGCTTCGTACACTGCTGGGAGAAGGGGCCACCCACAGCATCTCCTCGGAGCAGCCACCGGACTGGATAGTGAACGCAGTGGGTCCGCCTCCGCCCATCTACTCGCTGGAAGTGAACGCTTGGGTCGTGGACGCGGCCCGGCACGCCCTGACACAGCATCGCGCAGACCTGGTCTACATCGCGACCACCGACTACGCGATGCACACCTACGCTCCGGGTGCGGAGCAGTCGCAGCAGCACCTCACCCTTCTGGATGCAGCATTGGGACGACTGTTGCAGCAGCACGGCGATATCCGCCTCCTGGTCACCGCGGACCATGGCATGTCGGCCAAAACTCGGATGCTGGACCTCCAAGCCGAGTTGGCCTCTTCGGGCATAAGGGCGATGGCTGTGCCGGTGATCAAGGACCGGTACACAGTGCACCATTCCAACCTGGGAGGCTCCATCTACGTGCACTTGGACGACCCGGAACAGGCGAATGATGCGGCGCGCTGCCTGGTGGAAGTGCAAGGGGTCGACGAGGCCCTGACCCGCGACGAAGCATCGGAACGTTTCCACTTGCACCCCGAACGCATTGGCGACCTGCTGGTGCTCGGAGGGCCTGAGGTGGTCTTCGGCGATCCAAACCAGGTGGAGTTGCCGACGGACCTGCGCTCCCACGGATCGTTGCACGAGGCAGCAGTTCCGATCATCGGATGCGGGCCAGGGTTGGACCAGGCCTTCTTCCGTGAGAACCGGGACTTGGGACGCTTCGTGATGGACCAGGTTCTGACCTAGTGGGCCCGCTTAGTCGATCACGTAGCTCTTGAAGCTCTCGGCCGCTCCCATGCCGACTTCCTTGCCAGCGTTCACCTTCCACTGACGCACCCAGTCCAGGTGCTCCTGCCCCATGTGGCCCACCTGGCTCACGTGTTGGCTCAGGGCTTCCAGGGATAGGTCCACGGTGTCGGTGATGTCCACCCACTTGTCGGACCCTTCATCGGCGAAGGTCATGACCATCAGTTCACGTATCTTGTGCGGCTCGAAACCGTCTGCCAGGAGATCGGGAAAGGTGAGGCGGTCCCTGGCGGCCGGGAACATGGCGGCCATGGCTGCCTCTCCCGAAGCGAAATGGTCGGGGTGGCCGAGATATCCGTGTCCCTTTAGGGTTCTCATGGGCGTCTCGCATATCATCACGTCGGGACGGTAACGCCGTATCTCCCGGACAAGGTCCTTTCGCAGGTCGAGGGTTGGCTGCAGCATCGCATCCTCGTAATTCAGAAACACGACGTCGTCGACCCCCAGCACCTTGCAGGCGTTGCGCTGTTCCTGCTGCCGGGTCTCGATTAGCCAGCCGGTGTCGACGTTCGGGTCGGAACTGCCCTTGCTGCCGTCGGTGCACACCACATAGACGACCGACATGCCCTGCTGGCACCACTTGGCCACGGTACCCGCGCAGCCGTACTCGGCATCATCGGGATGGGCGATGACCACCATCCCCCTCTCATAGCCTTCCTCTGAGGCCATTCTCATCTCCTCGTCAACTCAAACTCTAGCCATGGGCCTGCGACAGTGTACCATCGCAAGCGTCGGCATACGACGGGCTGCGGAGCAGCTAAAACAGAAAGCCCGTTGGAATTGCGCCGGTAGCGTTGACACCGGACATGCCCGTTGCTGTAATAGAGACCCCAAAGGGCGGTTAGCTCAGTTGGTCAGAGCACCTGCTTTACACGCAGGGGG
>JAAXIE010000025.1 GCA_012270525.1 Dehalococcoidia bacterium
GTGGACAACGCCAGGACGTGCCGAGCGCTCGTCGCGACCCACGGCTCCTTCTACAACTACCTCCGCTCCATGGACGAGCTGGACTACCGCGCCAAGGTCAAGGCCCTCACCCGGGAGTTCCGGGGCCTCGGCAACACCGGGGCTTTCGTCTTCCTCCACTGCGTCAACGAGGAGACCCCGGCCTGGGAAGAGCGTTAACTCCCGTGGTAAAATCCTCAGGCGGCGAGGCTAGCCCTTCGTCCGATACGATTGGCACGGGTTAATGATGCGAGAGGTCAACCCTCTCCCAGTTTCTCCCTCACCCACCGGTTGAATCGGTATACGTGGGCCTCCCCGGGTCCGAGCACGCCCTCCGTGTTGGCCCTGGAGCGTATGCCCTGGTGGACAAGCTCGCACACACCGAAGTCCTGCTTGTTGAACAGGTCCCAGAAGTCCACGGTGTCCCTGCCATCGAAGTCGGGTTTGTCCACCTGTTCCGCGTCGAAGAAGAACTCGTTGGTTATCTTAGTCCTGTCCGGGCCATCGGGCCACATGACGATAGTAACTACCGATTCAGGCTGGAGCGCCAGGACCACATTCGGATACAGGGATATGCTTCTGAATAGCCCCATGTCCTCTTCGGTCAATCCCTTCAGCATGGGACGCCCCGTCCTGCCGTTGGCAGTCATGGTCGCCCGCTCATCCAGGAATCGCGTTCCGGTAAACGAGTCTCGACCGGTCAAGCCGGTTTTGTAGATCGGCACTACTTCGCACAGCTCCGGGTGCACTCCGGGGCAGTGGCCGCACTCGCTGGCATTCTCCCATATCTCTTTCCAGTTGGCGTTTACCTCGTAGCTGTTCACGTAGCGGGTCTTGAGGGTGGCCATTCCGTATCTGGGAAGGATGTCGTTCAACGGCCCGAAGTCTGCGACAAAGGGCTCGGGGTCGGGTGCCAGGTTGACGAAAATCCACCCCTGCCACACCTCCAGCGAAATGCGATGGAGGGGGTATTTCTCCTTGGGCAGGTCGTCCAGGTACATCTCCCTGGGGATGGCTATCAGGTCGCCGTTCATGGCGTAGGTCCAACCGTGATACCCACAGGTCAGCGCCCCACCCGGCGCCCGACCCGCATCCCTGGTGCAGAGCCTGGACCCTCGGTGCCGGCAGACGTTGTAGAACGCGTGCACCTGCATGTCCCGGTCGCGGGTTATGACGACGCTCTCGTCGCCGATGGTGCGGACCACGTAGTCGCCGGGTTCCGGCAGGTTGCTAACGTGGGCCGCGAAGAGCCAGGAGCGGTAGAAGATCCGCTCTTTCTCCAGCTCGTAGATCTCAGGGTCCCAGTAGTAGCGGCTGGGGAGACTCTTTTCTATCTCGACCGTTTTCCTGGCGGTCTGACCTACCATAGCGATTCCTCCCGGTGAAACCGACTCAAAACAAGACTCGTTCCAGGGCCACTTCGCTTCCCACCCGGGCCCCGGTGCGGGCTGCAGCGCTTCCGTCTCGCTCTGCAATCTCCACGTATCCCGCACTGCCAATCAAGGCGAACAGGTCGCCGCCATCTCCGTAGCTGCGGACCAGGCCCGCAAAGGGATGTCCCTCCACCGTACCTTTCACGAGCCCCTCCGAGAGTTGCTCCCGCCGGATGCTCGTTATTAGGTTGCCGAACCTGTCCATGTGGACGACCTCCCCGACCAGCCTGCCCTGCTCATCGATCCTGGCCTTGAGCCGCGGGTACGCGAGGACTGAGGTAACCGGTTCCCCCATTTCAGCCGGCTTCGTCCCGGGGAGGTGGGCGGCGACGGGAGCGAACAAGTCCCGACCATGGAACGTGTTGCTCACCTCCCGGAGCCAGAACCGGGGGTCGGTCAGCCGGACGCCCTCGAATCCATCTGGCAGGGGGCGCGGATAGGGGCCTTGGCCCTCTTGGCTCGGCGGACCGTCGGGCTCCGACGAGACTTCGTTTAGCACGTGGCTGAAGACCCCATTGTCAGGGCCGACGAAGTATTGGCCCACTCCTTTGAGGCAGAGGGCATTACGCTCGGTGCCGACCCCTGGGTCCACAACTACGAGGTGGACCGTTTCCTTGGGGAAAAACTTGTAGGACATGCCAAGAACGAAGGCCGCTCCCCGCACGTTGCCGTGCTCGATGTCGTGGGTTATGTCCACTATCTGAGCCTGGGGGGTGATTGCCAGCAGCACGCCCTTCATCATTCCGACGTAACCGTCGCTCGACCCGAAGTCGGTGGTCAGCGTAACTATGGAGGCCAATTTAGTAGCCCGGCAACTGCTGGATGGCTAATTCGGGCCGAGGACACGGTCCAGTCAGGAGAAGCGCACGCTGAGGAACGATATGAGGATGAACACGCCTATGAGGACTATGGTGAGTTGAAAGAGGGTCTTCTCCAGCCCGCGGCGCGTTCGGAAACCGGTGCTGGCCCCGCCGAACACCCCACCCATCCCCTGGCCCTTCACCTGGAGCAGTATCACGGCGACCAGGGCCACCGAAATAATTATCTGGACTACGTTTAGCAATGACATATCGTTTACGCCTACCGTTTGCGCCCTTATGCGGGCTTAGCTCATGCGCTCCCTTAGAAGCTGGTTCACCTTTGCCGGGTTGGCCTTGCCCCGGGTAGCCTTCATCACCTGCCCGACCAGGAAGGTAAGAGCCTGGGTCTTACCCGATGAGAAGTCTGTTATCGCCTGTGGGTTTTGGGTCAAAACTTCGTCCACTACAGCAGAAATCTCGCCGGTGTCGGTGATCTGGGAGAGTCCCTTCTCCTTCACGATGGCCGAGGGGTCCTTGCCTGTATCGTACATCTCCTGGAAAACGTCCTTGGCCATCTTACCGGAAAGGGTGTTGTCGTCAATCAGGTCGATCAGCTGGGACAGGGCCTTGGGCGTAACCCTGGCTTGGCCGATGTCCTCTCCGGTGGCGTTGAGGCGCTGCGAAAAGTCGCCCAGCAACCAGACCCCGACCGCCCGCGCCCTCTTCCCGACGTCGCC
>JAAXIE010000072.1 GCA_012270525.1 Dehalococcoidia bacterium
GATCCGCAGCGTGGAAGCCTATGCCGGGGGCGACCCGGACATCCACCTGGTGCATGACGGCGAAAGCCTGCCCGTACCCGTCGACGAGCTGGTCAACGCGGTGCAGGTGGCGGCCCAGGTGGTGATGCAGAAATCGACGCGGGAGGGGTTCGGTCTCTCGGTTACCGAGGCGATGTGGAAGGGGACGCCGGTGATCGGCGGGAACGTGGGGGGCATCAGGCACCAGTTGGTCCACGGGGATTCGGGTTACCTGGTAGACAGCCCGCAGGAAGCTGGGGAATACCTGGTGGAACTTCTGCGGGACCCGGAGATGGCGTCGGAGATGGGGAAGCGGGCCAGGGAGCGTGTGCGGGAGCATTTCCTGCTTCCGCGCCTGCTGCTGGACTACCTCAAGGCGGCGCAGGCGTCGATGGAGTCCAGACCGTTCACCGGAAGCGGGCGGGTCGCGACCGGGATGCCGGGAGCAGAGAATGCCAGATCGCTGGGACTGGCTGCCGATGGGGGCTGCTAGCCTGCCGGATGGCGTTCAACCCGCGCCCTTGAACCGCGCATACACGGTGGCCCCGGCGTAGCCAGCCCGGGGCCCAAGCTCCTCCGCTATTCGCAAGAGGCGGTTGTACTTGGCGACCCGCTCAGAGCGGCAGGGTGCCCCAGCCTTGATCTGGCCCGTGGACCAAGCGACCGAGAGGTCGGCCACCGTGGTGTCTTCCGTCTCGCCGGAACGGTGGCTCATCACGGTGCCCCAGCCTGCGGCCTTGACCGCGTTCACCGCTCGGAGGGTCTCGCTGAGGGTGCCCACCTGGTTGGGCTTCACCAGCAGGGCGTTGGCGGCCCCTGTTTCGAGGGCCCGCTGGATGCGTTGGACGTTGGTGACCAGCAGGTCGTCGCCCACCAGTTGCACTCTTGCCCCCAGCTTGGTGGTGAGTTCCTGCCAGCCGGACCAGTCCTCTTCGTCCAGCCCGTCTTCGATGCTGAGGATGGGGTATTCGGTCGCCCATTCCTGGTACAGGTCCGTGAGAGCTCCAGCGGAGTAGCGCCGGTCTTCCCGGGCCAGTTCGTATTCCCCGTCGCTGATCAGTTCCGATGCTGCGACGTCCAGTGCCAGCACGCAGTGTTCTCCGGGGCGGTATCCGGCATCGGAGATGGCCTGTACCACCAGGTCCAACGCGTCCCTGTTGGAGGCGAGGGACGGGGCGAACCCGCCCTCGTCGCCGACGGTGGTGCTCTGATCGAGGCGGGCCAGCAGGCGTCCCAAGGCGTGGTAAATCTCCGCCCCAGCCCGGAGGGCTTCGGCGAAGGTGTCGACACCGGACGGGGCCACCATGAACTCCTGTATGTCGGTGGAGTTCCGAGCGTGGCGTCCGCCGTTCAGTATGTTGAACATCGGGACGGGCAGGGTGTAGGACTCGCTCCGGCCCATGTACTGGTACAGGGGCAGGTCTCGTGATACGCTGGCTGCCTTCGCCACGGCCATGGAGACAGCAAGTATCGCGTTGGCCCCCAATCGCGATTTGTTCGCGGTGCCGTCGAGTGCCACCATTGCACCGTCGATGGTTTCCTGATCGTACGGAGACCGTCCCAGAAGGGCAGGGAACAACTCGTCTCTAACCGCGTTCACGGCCCTGAGCACGCCGCGTCCGTTGAACCGGGCTTCGTCTGCATCGCGACGCTCCACGGCTTCGTAGGTCCCTGTGCTGGCACCTGACGGCACCATGGCACTGCCGGTGACACCGTCGGAGAGGCGCACCTCCGCTTCGACAGTCGGATGACCACGGGAGTCCAGCACCTCCCGGGCGTGAACGGCGGCGATGGTCGTCATACGGCAGGCCTGCCCTGGCTGTCTGTGGTGGTGCGGTCTTGAGCCGCAGCCATGGCCTTTTCCACGGCATCCACCGGGTCGCTGGCTACCACGATACGCGGGTCGACCACGCCGTGCTGCGAGATTTGCCAGGTGTCCAACCCAATCACGGGTATGTCCTCGGCAAGGGCGTGGGCTATCTCGGAAAGGGTGCCGTATGCCCCGTCGACGGCGATGACGGCGCGACCGGTGTGGACGACCATCACGTTGCGAGCATATCCCATGGAGGTGCAGATGGGGATGTCGACATAACGGTTGGCCGCGGTGTGGTCCTTGCCGGGCAGGATGCCGATGGTGGTGCCGCCAGCGGACTTGGCCCCACGGCAGACTGCTTCCATCACGCCCCCCAGTCCACCGCAAGCCACTGCAGCCCCGCGGGTTGCCAACTCACGACCTACGGCCTCGGCTAGGACCAATGCTTCGGGTGGGGGCGCATAGCCTCCCACGACGGAAATAATCAGCGGAGGACTGGATTCCATGCTGGGGCACCTCGCTCATGGGTTATTCGGGAAGAAATCATAGCAGCGGAGGTCAGCCGAAGATTGCGGATGAGGCTGCGCCAGCAGCGTCGACGATCGGGCCCGGATATATGCCGATGAAGAAGACTCCCAACACGCTGAGGGCCACCAGTCCCACCAGTACCGGCGAGGCGGGGTGTGGTTCGTTCGATTCGGCTGGCACCATGTACATCTGCCGGATCACCATGATGTAGTAGTAGAGGGAGATCAGGCTGCTGAAGATGGCGAGACCAGCCAGCCATAGCAGGCCCTGATTGGCGGCCGCGGTGAACAGGTAGAACTTGGTGGCGAACCCGGCGAAGAAGGGCAGGCCTGCCAACGAGAAGAGGCCGATGGCGATGGAAGCGGCCATGAAGGGATTCCGGTCGGCCAGGCCGGCGAAATCCGAGATCTCCTCTTTGGAAGTGGCGTTGAAGAAGGCGATCACTGCGATGAATACTGCCATGCTGGTAGCGGCATAGCCCACAAGGTGCAGCATGATGCTGTTGGAACCCAGTTGCGAATCGCCGGAGAGGGAAGCGATGCCCACGAGCAGGAAACCCACCTGTCCCACGCTGGAGTAGGCAAGCAGCCTCTTGATGTTGCTCTGGGCGATGGCGACGAGGTTGCCGACCAGCATGGTGACGGCGGCCAGGACTGCAACGATGATTTTCCAGTCGTCCACGGCAGGCATCAACCCCTCGGCGAACAGGCGCAGCACCAAGGCGAAGGCGGCAGCCTTGGAGCCCACCGCCAGGTAGGCCGTCACTGGAAGGGGGGCGCCTTCGTACACGTCGGGTGCCCACATGTGGAAGGGCACCGCCGCCATCTTGAATCCCAGCCCCACCAGGATCAGGGCCAAGCCCACCCAGAGGGCTGGGCTGACTCCCTCGGCCCCTTGCAGCAACTCCAGTTGGGCAGCGATGTCGGCGTAGCTGGTGACCCCCAGCACTCCGTAGAGCATGCTCAGCCCGAAGAGCAGTAT
>JAAXIE010000024.1 GCA_012270525.1 Dehalococcoidia bacterium
ACCCCCGGCATATCCTCGCTGTGTTCCTGTAGCAGGAAGTCCCGCAGCAGCCGATGGAAGGTTTCGGGCTTCTCCGACATGGGGAGATGGGCCACCTCATCGATGACTGCGAGTTGGGACCGGGACACCGCTTGCCGGAGATGCTCCCCATGGGCTAGGGGAACAATGCCATCGATACGTCCCCAGACCAGCAGGGTATCGACGTCGATACCGCTCACTGCCGAGTTCAGGAAAGGGTCGGAGTAGGTCCCTTTCAGCAGCTTGGCGACCATATCCCGTCCCTTCCACTGCCTCTCGAACTCCGGCCCTTGTCGTACGTTCTGCCAATCGGCCCCAAAACCGTAGGCTTGGGGCGTGGCAACCATCCCCAGCTTGGCGAACATCCTTTGACCGAAGGACTGTTCGTCGAGTTGCTCCAAATCGGCTACGGGTCCAGACGTCAAATGCAACCCCATGCTGTCTGCGAGCATCAGCCTGGACACCCTCTCAGGATGTTGCGTCGCCAGATAGAGGGCCATCCATCCACCTATGGAATGACCCAAGAGGGCCACCTTCTCAAGCTCCACCGCATCCAAGAAGGCAAGCGCGAGGTCAGCATATCCCTGGACTCCATCGATCTCCTCAGGAGGCTCCCAGGTGGACCAGCCGGGTAGTTGGGGAACGAAGGTGTGGGCCACGGTACCAATGGCCATGTGGAAGGCTTCCCATTTGCCCGCCCCGCCCATGCCATGCAGGCAGAGTACCGGCTCCATATCCCCCTCCCGTCCACCCATCAGGTAGGAGACTTGGTGCCCGTTCACCTCGGCTCTCTTGCGAGCGAAGATCGCTCCATCGCCTGCCCCCATGGCCTGGTCACCTCCCTCACTTGGATGGGTCTCTTGTTACCTGGCGGTCATCCAGATGGCGGATGCCTTGCGCCTGGCGTCGACGACGTTGCGTCCGGAAGTCCGAGGGGCTGGACTGGCACCCCCCTTCCCGACCAGCGGGAGGATGGTGGGATGCGGGAGGCTGGAGCTAGGCCGATTCGTTCCACCATAGCTTGACACATTCCAACTCGAACCAGGAGTCGTCGGACACCGGGTCGGGCGGGCTTCCGCTTCCCGACGGGACTTCGACCGAGAGCCGGACCACGTATTGCTCACCAATTTCGGCCCGCTTATGTATCGAGACAGCCGCCTCTTCCGCTTCCTGGTCGGAGATGGCACTGAACTCGCCGTACTTACCTTCGTACATCACTACCCGTTCAGAGCCGGTATGGTAGTAGCTTTCGAGCAAGATGTCGGCGTCATCGGGTATGGGGCTGCCGTCCTTGCACACCATGTTCAGGCGCAGTGCCGTTCCCCTGAAGTCTGCGGAAGGCCCGACGAAGATGAACTGGTACGGGATACCGTCCAATGGGGTATCGGGGACGATGAGCTCCCAGCCGCCGGTCAAGAGGCCATCTCCGGCCTGCTCGAACTCCCTGTGAAATTCGGGAGATTCACGTCTCAGTGTGTAGTTGTTGTCCGGAAAGAGAGGGAGAGCCATCGCCTACGCTCCGTCGGCCGCCGCTGGCTCCAGGTGGGCATGGGCTTTTTCGACCTTTGCTTCATTGATTTTTCGAAGTTGCGGTATCACCTTCTCGGCAAACAGCCTTTCCGAGTTCATGACGTTCCGATGGTCGTTCTTGCCCACCCGGAACATGCCCAGGAAATTGCCGTAGCCCGCTGTTTCCATGTCGTTGGCCAGCCATTCGGCCACATAGTCGGGGCTGCCGCAGACGATGAAGCCGTTGTCCCGCAGCTTCTCGAAGGGGGTGCCGGGCACCGGCATTTCGGGTCCTTTGTGCCGCTTGCGGTACTCGAAGGAGCGGTCGGTCTGTATGCCCGGCACCGGGGCTGGCACCTGCACCGGCCGGCTGAAAGTACTGAGCCGGCGCACGTACATCACCGCCTCGCGACATTCCTCTATGGCCTTCTCGTTAGTCTCGGCCACGTGAAGATAGCGAGAGCCAATGGCGTATTCGGGGCCCGCATCCCAACCGAACTTCTCCTTCGCCACGGTCCGGTAATACTCGAACGCATCCTGGAACACCGCGGTTGGGCTCCAGACGCGTGCGATGGGGATACGGCGCTCGGCGGCGAACTCGATGGTCTCGGCTGAGCCAGCAGGCATCCAGATCGGCAGCGGGTCCTGCAGGGGCTTGGGCCACACAGAGACCGCCTTCAGGTTGTAGAACCTGCCTTCGTAATCGAAAATCTCTTCGGTGAGGGAACGCTGCAGGATATCGTAGCATTCGGCAAACCGCTCGCGGCTGGTGAAGGGGTCAACGTTGTAGGAGACATATTCCTGTGGCACGCCGCGCACGACCCCGCCGATGAACCGCCCGCCGGAAAGCACGTCCATCTGAGCGAATTCCTCGGCGGTCTGTACGGGATGGCGCAGAGGCAGCACGTGCCCGATGACGCCGATTTGCATACGCTTGGTCATGGCGATGAGGGCGGCAGCGAGGACGGTGCAGGAAGGGTTGATGTTGAAGTAGGTGAAGTGGTGCTCGTTCACAAAGGCACCGTCGTAACCCAGGTCCTCGCAGGCAGTCCACTCCTCCAGGTGTTCACGGTAGGTCTGGGCCGCCAGTTCCGGGTCGCAGAACCTGTTGGTCTGCCTTACCTCGGGTCCCACGTCATCAGGGATGCCGGGGTAAGTGGTCTCATCAAAGGTGTAGAACTTCATGGGTCGCGCTCCCTTCGAGAGGGCAGGTGAATACGGTGAACCTGGTGGGGTAAGCACCTTCTGAATAACACTCCCTCAACACCCTGTCAAGGCGGCACAGCTATGGGGCAGGGCACTACGATGCGCAGGGCGACCACGGGATTCAACGAGACCTGTCATCTCTTTCCTGCGAGGGAGCGCCGGATTGTTTCCGAGAGAGTCGGTGGCAATAGGGGGTTAGCGGGTTGGGTCTGCGGTTGACCCTGGCGTGACGGGTTAACTATGATGGCTCGCGCGACTGATGTCGAGCACTCCTGGATGCTCCCATACGACCCAAAGCGGAGGTACGGTCAATGAAGATGTACGTAGGCACCGAGTGGTCGGACCGCCCTCGTACCGTTCCGGTCATCAATCCTTTCGACGGCTCGCAAATCGAGACAGTGCCCCGTGGCAATGCTGAAGATGTGAACATCGCCATCTCGACCGCGGTCAAGGGGGCGGAGGAGATGGCGAGGCTGCCCGGTTACGAGCGGTACCTGATATTGCGGCGGGCCGCCCAGCTAATGGAGGAGCGCACCGAGGAGTTGGGACGCACCATCACCTTGGAGGAAGGGAAAACCATCACCGAGGGCCGTGGCGAGGTGGGTCGGGCTGTGCAGACCATCACGGGTTCCGCCGAAGAGGCCAAGCGCATTCATGGCGAGACGGTGCCCCTCGACGGGGCCCCGGGCGTGACACGCCAGTTCGGCTTTACGATGCGGGTTCCTTGTGGCGTGGTGGCGGCCATATGCCCCTTCAATTTTCCCCTGAACCTCGTCTGCCACAAGGTGGGTCCAGCCATCGCTGCTGGCAATGCCGTCATCATCAAGCCCGCCAGCGATACGCCTCTGTCGGCCCTAAAGCTCACGGAGATTCTGCTGGAATCGGGGATGCCCCCCAACGCCATCCAGTGCATAACCGGTCCAGGCGGGGAGATCGGCGATGCCATCTGCTCGGACCCACGGGTGCGGAAGATCACCTTCACCGGCAGCCGCGACGTGGGCGAACACATATGCCATACCGCTGGCATCAAGAAGGTCACCATGGAGTTGGGTTCCAACTCGCCCCTCATAGTGATGCCTGATGCCGACATCGAAAAGGTGGCCCAAGCCACCGTCGCCAGCGGATACGGCAACGCGGGACAGGTATGCATTTCCACCCAGAGGGTGCTGGTGGATGGAAGAGTCTACGGCGATTTCCTCGACTCGCTGGCTCCGAAGGTGGAGTCGCTGCGTCATGGCAACCCAATCAGCGACGACACCCAGATGGGCCCCATGATCCGGGACACCGATGCTGCCCGGGTGGGCGAGTGGATAGAGGAAGCCGTTGGGGCTGGGGCGCGGGTCGTTGCGGGGGGAGACCGCGAGGGGGCCATGTACGCTCCGACTGTTATCGCGGACGTCAAGCCGGAGATGAGAGTCTCTTGTGAGGAGCTCTTCGGACCTGCTGTTGCGGTCACGCGGTTCAGCGACATCAACGATGCCATCGCTCTGGCCAACGACTCGGTGTATGGACTCAGTGCCGCCCTGTTCACCAACAACCTGGAAGCTGCGATGAGGTTCGTCAAAGAGGTCAAGTCGGGGAACCTGCACATCAATTCGGGGCCCAGTTTCCGCGCCGACCTGATGCCCTACGGGGGACTCAAGGACAGTGGCATGGGGAAGGAAGGGCCATCCTATGCCGTGCAGGAGATGACCGAACTCAAGATGGTGG
>JAAXIE010000291.1 GCA_012270525.1 Dehalococcoidia bacterium
GAAACCACTCCGGTACGAGGGTTGATCAGGTCGTACTCCTCGCCCCGCTCCGCCCTCTCCATGAAGTCCTCGGTGACGGCCACCGAGATGTTGAAGTTGGAAAGGTTCTGGCCGTCTTCTTTCGACCGGATGAATTTCAGGATGTCGGGATGGGTGACATGGAGGATGCCCATGTTCGCCCCGCGACGCGTGCCACCCTGCTTCACCACATCGGTGGCGGTATCGAAGGCGCGGATGAAACTGACGGGCCCGCTGGCGATGCCACCGGTAGAGCCCACCACGTCCCCTGAAGGACGTAACTGGCTGAAAGCGAATCCTGTGCCTCCGCCACTCTTGTGGATCAATGCCGTGGCCTTCACCATCTCGAAAATCGAGTCCAGCGAGTCCCGCACCGGCAACACGAAGCAGGCGGAGAGTTGCTGAAGCTCCCGACCGGCGTTCATGAGGGTAGGCGAGTTGGGCAGGAACTCCAAGCCCTTCATCGCCGCGTAGAACCTCTCCTCGGTAGCGGAGACCTCGTCATCGCTGGCCCCATAGTGGCGGTCGGCTTGGGCCAAATTCCGCGCCACCCGGCGGAACATCTGGTCGACCTCCTCCACCGGTCTCCCTTCCCGGTCCTTGGCCAGGTATCGGCGGCGCAGAACGACCTCGGCGTTGGAGGTGAGCCGTGGCTTGGGACCCTCATGAGGGTCCATCAGCCCATCCGCAACAAGCGCCTCCATCACCCGCTGGCGCAAGGTGGTGGTTGTGCTGTTGGCACGGATGAGGTCTGAACTCGTTATGGTCATGCTGGTGGGCCCTCTTCTTCCACTGCTGGCGGTCGCTGTGCGGTATGTTCCGCATCCGCCGATTCTGGTTAGCTAAGTGCTTTGAAGCCCGTTATACGCCTCCGGCCGCTTGGGGCGCCGGGCCTGCTGCGGCTTGCCACTCGTGTTACGAGTGTTGGGCCTGACTGATACCGACTTCTTTCCGGTGCTGGTTCTAGCCATGCGTTCCCCCGGAGTGCGGTGTTTTCTATCCTTCCGGTGTCGTCCTCTGGGTCTGGCCGCGACCGGGGCGCCTTCCGGACCGCCGTGCTGGCCCCGGAGGAGGGGTGCCTTCCATGAGGGTCAACTGGTCGGGCTCGTCTCGCAAATCCCGGACCACTTCCTCGAAGCTCTCCAGGTCCTGGAAATCGCGGTAGACGCTGGCGAAGCGGATATAGGCCACCCTGTCGAGCTTGCGCAGGCGGTCCATAACCATCTCACCGATGGCCGTGGAGCGTATTTCTGCGTTGCCCAGCTTTTGCAACTCAGTCTCGATGTCCTCTACCAGCTTTTCCATGTCCCGGTTAGGTATGGGCCTCTTGGTACAGGCTGTGCGTATGCTGTTGCTGAGCTTCTCCCGGTTGTAGTCCTCGCGACGCCCATCCCTCTTGGCGATGAGCAGGGCGGTGGACTGCACCCTCTCGTAGGTGGTGAACCTCAGGCCGCACCGGGTGCATTCCCGCCTGCGCCTTATGCCGTTCTCGGCGTTGCGCGAGTCCGTTACCTTGGAGTCCTCGTGGCCACAGTACGGGCAATGCATTTCGAGGTCTCACGGCTTCCGGCATCGAGAGGGATGCTTTGGCCCATTTAGCCTTCCGACCCTTTCGCACCACAACATCTTGTGGAACAGGGCGGAATTCTATCATGGCCATAGTTCAGAGTGTCAATAGGCTGGTTCCACCAAAAACACTAGGAGTTGTGGGGACCACACCTACAGAGTACGACATATGGATGGTCGGTGCACTAGTGCCACCTTGGCACGGCAGACCACGGATATCGGAAGGGTGATGGATGGTGGTGGAACCGGCTCGCGAGCTGGTGAGGAGCTGGTGAAGCGGTGCTGGCGGGAAAAACATCCGGGCCGTCGCTCGTGCGAGCGACGGCCCGGCCCAGTTCCCGGCCACCGGAAGGTCGATGAGCTAGAGCAGGTCGGAGCCGGTGGCCGGGAATCTTACTCCTGGCTGGGGAACTAGCTCGACATCCCCCTGCGGCGACGCTGGGCTTCCCGGTCCAGGAAGGGTGGCAACTGCCAGGTGGCAGGGTCATCCTTGGGAGGCACGCTCATCGCGTCGTGCAGGTCGGGCAGCGGCTTTTCATACGCGACCGAAGGCTTGTCGGTCTCCATGGGGAAATTGGATGCCACCATGGTGACTTTGATCTGGTCGGTCATCGTCGGGTCCTTGCAGGTGCCGAAGATGATGTTGGCCTCGGGGTCCGCCACCTCGTGTATGACGCCGGAGGTCTCGTAGACCTCTTGCAGGGTCATGTCGGGGCCACCGGTGACCACGAACAGCACGCGCTTCGCCCCCTCGAGCTCGATGTCCAGCAGGGGGCTGCGGACGGCCATCTGGGCCGCATCCCGGGCACGGTTGGGACCCTGTCCCCTGCCAATCGCCAGCCAGGCACTGCCACCGCTGGACATAATGGACTTCACGTCGGCGAAGTCGACGTTGATCTCACCGGGGACGGTCACCACCTCAGCGATGGCCTGTATGCCCTGCAACAGGACCGAGTCGGCCAGGTTGAGGGCCTCTTCCCAGGTGAAGTTGTTGCTACCGCGCCCTTCGACGTCTAGCAGTCGATCGTTGGGGATTATGATCAGAGTATCGACGTGCTCCTTCAATCGGGCGATGCCGTCTTCCGCGTTCTTCTGACGTACAGCGGCCTCGAAGGAGAAGGGCCGGCTGACGACGGCTACCGTAAGGGCCCCCGACTCCTTGGCAAGGCGGGCCAATACCGGGGCCGCTCCTGTGCCGGTGCCTCCACCCATGCCCGCTGCGATGAACACCATGTCTGAGCCAGCGACGGCTTGGGACAGTTCCGACACGTTCTCCTCGGCGGCCTGGGCCCCCATCTCGGGATGGCCTCCCACTCCTAGGCCGCGAGCTACGGTGTCGCCGATGGGGATGCGATGGCCGATACGGGACCGTTCCAGGTGCTGGGCATCGGTGTTGATGCCGAAATACTGCACCACGCCGAGGTTGTCCTGGCACATTCGCTCCACCGCGTTGCAGCCGCCTCCGCCTACGCCGAACACCCTTATGACAGGCATTCCCGATTCGTACGACTTCATCGCAGGAACGCTTGGGGCCGGCGCGGGGGCGAGCCCACTAATCGGGGGGGCTGCGAATGGTTGCATGGTTACCATGCTGTGGTTGGGGCCGTTGGTGCTAATGGTCACTTTTCCCTCCTCTATCGACGGTTGACGAGAGCGAAGTCCCTCTCACGACTCTCTCGCCTTCCCCGCCTGAAACTGAATTTCTCCAACCAGGAGGCTTCGTTCCCGTTGTAAATGCGACTGCGCCCTTGATGCTTGGCACCCCACATCAGGGTTCCGAGAACCGCTGAGAACGCGGGGCGCGCCAGTTCGCCGGGCATTCCCGCAATTTCAGCAGGCCATGCCACACGTGCTGGGCCACCTACCATGGAGCGGAGCAGCTCCTCAAAGCCGGGCATCTCGGCGCAACCCCCGGTCGCCACCAGCCCTCCAGGAGGGAGGTGCCTCAGGCCAGCCTGCTGCATGCGCAGCAGCACCAGTTTGACGACCTCCTCCAGACGGGCGTGCAGGGGCTGACAAACCGAGCGCCGGGAGATGCTCCACTCCGACTCCCCATCAATGCTGGGTATGATGGCCTGTTCGTTGGGGTGTAGTGCTTGGGGCATGGCATGACCCCAGTCCAGCTTCACCTCTTCCGCTATATCCAGGGGAAGATCCAGGCATTGGGCCAGGTCGCTGGTCATGTCCATGCCGCCCAAGGGGATGACGGAACTGAACCACGGGTTGCCCGATCGAAAGATCGTCATGTCCGTGGTGCCTCCACCCATGTCTATCAGCACCGCGCCGAGTTCCCGTTCACCCTCGGTGAGAACCGACTCGCCGGATGCCATGGAATGGGCGACCAAGCTGCGCGGGGGCAGTTTGCACCCGTTCAGGACTCCGACGATCTCCTTCACGTGGTTGGTGTCGCAAACGACCACGTGAGAATTCACCCGCACCTGGTCTGCCTGCAGGCCCACGGGGTTGCGTATGCCTCCCAGACCGTCCACTTCATATTCGATGGGTATGACGTGCAACACTGCGTCCCTGTCGGACTGCTCTGGGCGGCAGGAAGCCACCAGCTTCGCCACCTCGCCGTACCCGACCGGTCCCTTGGAACGGAGCCCGGCGATCTCGGCTTCGGAGTTGAAGCACTTGATGGCATCGCTGGAAACCGTCGCGTAGACGTTTGTTGCCACGTCGCGGCCGAGATAGCGGTAGGCTTCCTCTACCGCTACTTTCAGAGCGCTCTGTAATCGCTGGGCGTCCTCCACCACGCCTTTGCTATATCCAGCGGTGGAGATGTAACCCACTCCAGTCACTTTCAGCGTGTCGCCGTCGGCAAGCCGGGCGACGATAACGCTAGTCTTGGTGCTACCTATGTCTACTGCTGCGTAAAAGCTGTCGCTAGCCACGGTCCTCCCTCACTACTTCCTCACGGGTTGGGTCACCGTTCTGCCATGGCAGTCGTTCCGCCGCCCTCAAGCGGGCACTGCGGCTTCGTGGATTGGCCTGCACCTCCTTCATCGACGGGGTAATGGGCCTGCGGGTCAACACTCGAAGATTGGCTTTGTGGCCACAGCTGCAGACCGGTGCCCGCGGTGGGCACACACAGTCCTTCGCTTCATGGGCGAAAGCCTGCTTCACGATGCGGTCCTCCAGGCTGTGGTAGCTGATGGCTACCAATCTGCCATCAGGCTTCAACAGCCGCACCGCCGATTGGATGCCAGCTTGCAGCCTGTCGAGTTCGCTGTTGACTGCAATCCTCAACGCTTGGAAGGTGCGGGTTGCCGGGTGGACGCGTCGTGTCCTCCCCACAACGCCCGCTATCACTTCCGCCAATTGACGAGACGTGGAGAGGGGTCGGCCCTGCACTATCGCCCGGGAGATGGCCCGGGCCCTTGGCTCCTCGCCATACCGGGCAATGATGCTGGCCAGCCGGTCCTGCGGGTATGTGTTGACTATCTCGCTGGCGGTGGGGCCATTGGACGGGTCGAAACGCATATCGAGGGGTTCGTCCTGCCTGAAGCTGAAGCCGCGTCCGCTCGCTTCCAGTTGTAGGGACGAGAGACCCAGGTCCAGCAGTATGCCGTCGACAGGGCTCACACCCAGGTTGGCCACCGCATCGTCCATATGGGAGTAGCTGTGCTTTAGCAGGACCACCGAGTCCTGCCATCGGGCCAGCCTTGCGCCAGCCGTGTCCAAGGCGAGGTCATCCAGGTCCAGCCCCAGCAGGCGGCCCCCAGGGCTGGCCTTATCCACGATGGCTACAGCATGCCCACCCTCGCCAACCGTGCCGTCGACGTACGTTCTACCCGAGGACACGGCCAGGTGGTCCAGCACCTCCTGGACCATGACGGGCTGATGGTGAATGACATGCTCCATGGCATCATCTCGCAGGACTACGGGTTGCGTAGCCATCGCAGGCTGGCCAATAATCGTTGCTGCAAGAGTCAATTGCCGGTCTCCAGAGGCTATTGGACTTGAACGTGAATCTAAAATAGAAACTAAACCTTCGACCTGATCTCGAAGGCGCAGGCACGGGCCATACAGATTGCCCAACCAATGAACGCACTCAGCACGATAAAGGTTCGAATGGTCGACTTTCAAGCTAATTCATAGATAAATTCTAAGACTTTTCTGGGAAATAAGACGAGAGGCAAGTTCCCCACGATCCTGCGCAGCTAACACCGGAACATCCCCGCCCGGTGTGCTATCATTGCTTGTGGAGTAACTACATGCGATCTCTTGGCGTGCTCACCATAAGCACATCGGGTTACCACGGCACCCGCGAGGACACCAGCGGACGTGCCATATCCGAGTTGCTCTCCGCCCCCGGCTACCAACGAGTCCGTTATGAGGTGGTACCGGACGACCGCGGGTTGATCGCCGACCGGCTGGCAGCATGGTGCGATAGTGGCGAGGTGGACCTCATTGTCACCACCGGAGGCACCGGCCTGAGCCCCAGGGACGTTACCCCCGAAGCGGTTCAAGGTGTCATCGAGCGACCCGTGCCGGGGCTGGCCGAGGCGATGAGGGCTGGCACCCTCGCCAAGACTCCCATGGCCATGCTTAGCCGATCGGTGGCGGGGGTCCGCGGACACACCCTCATCATCACCCTCCCCGGCAGCCCAAGGGGTGTCTCCGAGTGCCTGGAGATCATCATGCCCGTATTGGGCCACGCCCTCGACATTCTGCAAGAACAGACCTCCGAACATCCCACCGGCCCCTAGAGACTGCCATGCGGGTACAGGTAC
>JAAXIE010000063.1 GCA_012270525.1 Dehalococcoidia bacterium
CCGTCGTGGGTCGACCTGTCGACCACAGATGTGGAAGGCGCACTCGCTTTCTATAGTGCTCTATTTGGGTGGGAGAACGACCCCCAGTCCATGGGGCCCGACGACTTCTACTACATGCAGCGGCTGCGAGGCCTGGCCGTGTGCGGCCTCTACCGGCAGATGGAAGACCAGACCGCCCGAGGCATCCCATCCCACTGGACGACATACATCACGGTTGAAGACGCCGATGCCGCCGCTGCCAGAGCCGAGCAGGCCGGTGGCAGCGTCCTTGCGGGTGCCTTCGATGTGTTCGAGGCGGGACGGATGGCGATGATACAGGACCCCGAGGGGGTGGTGTTCGCAGTCTGGCAACCCAAGAGCCACATAGGCTGCGAGGTCAAAGGAGAGTCGGGAGCGGTCGTCTGGAGCGAGGTGATGACGAACAGCCCCAGCGAGGCTGGTGCCTTCTACGGTGCGGTGGTTGGTGTGGAGATGACCAGTGCTCCCATGGACTATTACCTGCTCCGGGTCGCTGGCTCCAGCGTGGCAGGGGTATTGCAGATCACACCGGAGATGCATGGAGCGCCTCCCTGCTGGGTGGTGTATTTCGGCGTCGACGACGTGGACGCCAAGACGGCCCAAACCCAGGAACTGGGAGGCACAGTACTGGTGCCGCCTTGGGACGTGCCGAGCGAGGGCCGGATCGCGGTCCTGCAGGACCCGCAAGGGGCTGTGTTCAACCTGTTCCAACCCCTGCCGGGAGGCACTCTACTGCAGCCTTCCAGCTAGGGCCTGCCGGCGACGGCGTATTCATACATGCCAAGTCATTCCGGCGCGCCAGGTAGGAGGCAGATATGCGCTAGTCGGCGGCTACAGGCTGGCTCGCCTCGACTTGAGCGATGAACGCGGCCAACTGCTCAGCGTAGAAGGGGGCCTTCATTGAGTAGCGGTTGGTTGCAGCGATACCGGGGAAGGTGTTGTCGTGCTGACCCACGACGGCCCACTCCTCGTGGGTCCAAGCCGAGGGACGCAGTTCGGAGTGTGGCGCCAGCTGATGCAACGCCTCAGCCGCCGACTTGTGGTGTACCTCGTCGGGTGTGCTTCCTGCGAAGATGACCAGCGGGCAGCGTATCCCCGATAACTGCTCCGCGGTGAGGTCGGTTACCGGGTTGGGCGAGGCGTAGACGGCCTGCCACCGCGACATAGCATCGCAGAACTGCCCGGGATCCATCGCCAGCAGGCGTTGGCCGCTCTCCGGGTTGTCCTTGATGCGCTGAGCGAAGAACTCCGTCTCGCCCACGGCAGCCATACCGCCGGTACGGGCGGCATCGATGAACTGCCCGTAGTAGTTGGGTGCAGTGAGGCTGGCACTGTTTGGCCCGCCACTGACTTCCCACACGAACAGGCCCTTCACGGCTTCGGGGTGCCTCGTCGCCAGCGTGAGGGACGTGCGGGAGCCTGCGGAGCCACCAGCAGCATAGGCCGGAGAAGCACCGAGGTGGTCCAGCAACCCCGCCATGTCCTCGCCCCACTGGTGCTGCTCCGACAGGTCGCTACCGATGACCACGTCGGACCGGCCACAGTTGCGCCGGTCATGCAGTATCACCCGGCAATAGAGGGACATCAGGGCCCCCAGAGGGCGCAGTCCTTCCCGGTCCACTCGGCCTCCGGGCGTCAGGATGAGCGGCGGACCGCTGCCGTACTCCTCGTAGTAGAGGTTCGCTCCATTGATGTGGGCGTACGGCATGTTGGACTCCTTCGCTAGTTCTCTATGGTAATACCCTGGTATGCCGAGCGATCGACGGCTGGCACTACGGGGTTGGTGGTGTTGTTCCTACTGGGAATTAGGGCTCACTTACGAGTCATAACGTGCCCTCAGGTCCCGCATGACCAAGTGGCCAGCATTCCCGACTATTCGGCAACTTGCCTCTGCGTATGGGTTTTGGTGCTGGCCGCGTTACCGTGAGGGCGTCAACTCCTCGATGATGTGGCCACCCTTCTCGGCACGGTCCAAGGCTTCCTGTATGGCCTTGATCATCTGCCGGGCCGACTCGGCACTGAGCTCGACGGCAACCCTGGCTGCAGGGCCCTCGGCTTCATTCACGAAGTCGAGGTTGAGGGTGTGCTCGAAGTGGGCATGGTACGGATGGTCATAGGAGACGTGGACCCTGTTCAGATTGAACCAGCCGCTGGTACCCTTGCCGCTGCCCGTGATGTCGGCCTTCTCAATTATGGCTGTACACATTTGCGGTTGCTCCCTGTGGTCTCCCTTACTCGCATTCGCATCGCGGTCGGCTCTCTCACCCCCTTCCCCCACAAGGAGGGGGGAAGGGGGGAACCGCACACGGTGTGCGCCCAAGGTTCGGGGTGGGTTAGCCGAGGTGCTTTTCGAGGAAGGCCCAGATCTTCTGCCAGCCGTCCACGGCCTGCTCCTGGCGGTAGGCTGGGGTGTGGTAGTAGAAGAAGCCGTGGCCCGCCCCATCGTAGCGATGGAACTCGTAGTTCTTGCCGTGCTTCTTCAACTCCGCCTCGTGCTGGTCGACCTGCTCCGGCGAAGGACTGGCATCGTCGTTGCCGAAGAGACCCAGCAGCGGGCAAGAGAGGTCCTTGGTGTAGTCGATGGGAGCCATGGGATTCTTGGGGTTCAGGTCGGCTTCGGGCATAACAACGCGGCCTCCCCAGCAGTCGATGGCAGCGTCGAAACCGTTGGTACGACTGACGGTCAGAAAGGTGTTCCGCCCACCGGAGCAGGTGCCGAACAGCCCCACCTTGCCGTTGACGTAGGCTTGGGAGCGGAGGTATTTCATGGCACCGCTGACATCGCCGACCATCTGGTCGTCGGGTACGCCGCCTCCCGCCCGTACCGCAGCCCCGATATCCTCGGGTGTCCCGTGACCGTCACGGCAGTAGAGGTTGGGAGAGATGGCTACGTAGCCATGGTGGGCATAGCGCCGGGTGGCCTCGCGATACCACTCGTCCCATCCCGGAGCGTGGTGGATCACCACCATGGCCGGGAAGGGACCGGTGCCCAGGGGTCGAGCCAGATAGGCGTTGATAACGTCGCCGTTGTGACCATGCATGGACACGGTCTCTGCCAGCATGCCCTCGTACTGGTCTGTCTGGTACATGGGGACTCCTCTCTCGATAATGTGCGCTGAAGCGTCGCTCCCATTCTACCTTGTGCGAAACCATGGTGCATCAGGCGGGAGCCACAAAACCGCCCGGCAGACTTGGGATGGCTCCCAAGCTACCCGGTCCATTCGCTGGCACGACGACCATTCAAAGCTCCTCCATGCTGCTCTAGAGGAAGGCAATTTGACCTCCCCCGAGTGGAGTGCTAGCGTAGGTCTCCCATGGCCAACGGCATCGCTACCCTAGGCACGCGGGTCAATTCCTTTCTCCCCATTTCCATGCGGTATGGCCAGTACCGCTATTATTGGGTGGCCCTGCTCATCGGCGTCACTGGGCACCAGATGCTGCTCCAGTTCACCATGGGTTGGCTCATGTTCGACCTGACAGGCGAGAAGCTCGACCTCGCCTTCCTGGGACTGGCCATCGCCACGCCTGCCATCCTGTTCAACGTGTTCGGGGGTGCCCTGGCCGACCGGTTCGAGCCCAGGATACTGGTCACAGGAGCCCAGTCCATCTCGGCCACAGGTGTCACCATCCTGGCAGTGTTCACCCTGCTGGAGTGGGTGCAGCCGTGGCACATACTGGTAGTGGCCGCACTCATCGGGTCGGTGCAGGCTTTCGACCAGCCGAGCCGGTCTTCGATTTTCCCGCGGCTGGTGCAGCGGGAGCACATCGTCAACGCCGTGGCCATGGA
>JAAXIE010000261.1 GCA_012270525.1 Dehalococcoidia bacterium
GTGCGGGCGGGTCCACCGGCGAAGGCGTCGACGTGACGGTCGACGGTCCGCCCGCGCAGCCGAGGGTCAGCGTCAGGGCGACGAGCAGGAGGAGGCGGATCATGCTGGCCTTCTATGAAGATGGGCTTGTGCTTGCGATGAACCGAGGCTAGGGGGTGGGGCGGGGTTGTGTCAACGGGGTGGTGTCATGGGGTGCGAAGGGGAGCGCAGCGTGTCCAGAAGGGGTGACAAAACAGCCTTGCGTTATGGACGGGGGTCCCGTATACATTGGCGGAGCACCGACGCCGGGAGGGATTGTTATGGGATTGAGCATTGGCGTGGTGAAGATCACCTACCTGCGGGAACCTCCCGAGCCGGTCTATGGCTTCCTGGATGATTTGAAGATCCAGGCACTGGAAGGCCTGGAAGAACCCGACTGGGATGATGATGAAGGGGAAGACGAATGGGTTTGGGGAGGCGGTTGGGGCATGAATGGCCTGGTAGAGTTCAGCCGCAACTACTTGTCACGATGGGCGGTACAATGGGGGGAGAGGTGTGCCATAGGACCCTCCGACATGGAGGTAGTTCAAGGCTGGATAGCAGCCTTGCCCTGGGAAGACGACTTGATAATGTTGCACATCGGTGAGTGATTGTGTGAGTAGGGAGGGGCTCGGCATGCTGCTAAGTGATGGGGTTGTACGATAATTCTGCAATCGGGCATATAGCGGAGGTCGTAGATATGAACTCTCCAATCACACGTATAGTATGCTTGGCCAACTCTCGGAAGCTATCGGGGCGATGCATTGCCGGAAAGGAACTGATGGCCGGTGGGCGGATTGGGGGGTGGATTCGACCTGTGAGTGCTCGACCTAATGAGGAAGTTTCCGAGAGCGAACGCCAGTATGAGAATGGAGACGAGCCCCGGCTGCTGGATATCATAGATGTGCCGCTGTTGCGGATGACACCCACAGGCTACCAGCAGGAAAACTGGCTGTTGGATCCAAGTCGAAGATGGGAAAGAGTTCAGCGTTTCGATGTTAGTGCCTTGGACCAGTTGGTCGACCCCATAGACGTGCTTTGGATGGATGGGCACTCCTCAGGGAGTGGAAGTAACGACAGGATTCCCCTTGACGATACTATATCATTGAACGACTCATTACGCATGATTAAAGTAGAGGCGTTACAGGTCACGGTCTCTCCACCTGACAGGGAAGGAGGGTCTCCCGTGCTGCGAGGCAGTTTCCGATACAGCACATCCGATTATTCCTTGCGAATCACCGACCCGGAGGTCGAAATGAGAGCCGCCCAATTGGCGTATCGTGATTATACTGTGGGAGAACGTTGCCTGACCATAAGCCTTGGAGAGCCCTTCCAAGGCTACACGTATAAGCTAATCGCAGGAATCATCAGATTAGTTGACGAACATGCTGGGGAGGCATCTTGAGCGCAACAGCACATCCTGTATTCACTATAGGTCATTCCAACCATTCTCTGGACACATTCGTTGGATTGCTGAGTAAGCACGGTGTCGACCAAGTGATAGATGTGCGTTCGTCGCCGTACAGCCGGTATGCCCCACATTTCAACTACGATATTTTGGATGCTGGCTTGTGCAGGAGCGGTATCGGCTACGAGTCTTTGGGAGGTGTCCTCGGTGGCAGGCCTGCGGAACTGTCCTGTTACGATTCAGACGGGCGGGTGCAATACGATGTGGTAGCGAGGATGGACTCCTTTGACGACGGCATCAGGGCTGTCATTCATCGTGCAGAGGAGAGCACCCTCTCCTTGATGTGTTCTGAGAAGGACCCTTTGGAATGCCATCGCACCTTACTCGTAGCCAGGGCCTTGGTCAATCGGAACATTAGCGTACAGCACATCCTGGCAGAAGGGCATCTTGAGTCCCACGACGATGCGATGAGGCGGCTCACGGATCAGTTCAAACTGCCTCATAGAGGGGATATGTTTCGGTCGCCTGAAGATGTCATCTCAGAGGCTGTGGCCAGGAAGGCCAAGAAGATCTCTCATGTGGTTGAGAAAGCCCTCACGGCTCACGACCCCGCTGGCATATTTTGAAACTCTACACCATCGGGTTTACCAGGAAGTCAGCGTCCACGTTCTTTGAGTTGCTCCGTTGGTCGGGTGCCGTTCGGGTAGTGGATGTGCGGTTGCATAATGTATCTCAGTTGGCGGGTTTCGCGAAGAAGGACGACCTGGAATACTTCTTGGATCGCATCTGCGGTATGGGCTACGTCCATATGCCGGAACTAGCTCCCACAAAGCAAATGTTGGACAGCTATCGGAAAGGGCATCGGGATTGGCAGGAATACGAACGTCAGTTCCTATCTCTCATGGAAGAGAGGCGGGTGTCCCAAACGGACATCATGGAAACCGTCGCAGATGGATGCTTGTTGTGCAGTGAAGACCAGCCCCGGCATTGCCATCGTCGGCTGGTTGCTGAATACTTGGAAGTGCACTGGGGAGACCTCGAAATAATTCATCTCACCTAGCGCCGAAGCCCCTTTAATGGGAGACAAGGAGAACCCCCCATGACCAACCAACCCGTATCCCTCGTTCCCGCCGACGCCCGCACCTCCGACACTACTGACCAGACGCCTGGGATGCATCGCGAAATGGCGTATGACCGGGATGGGGCTTGGGTGGGGGTGGTGCATACCCAGGCAGGGGCGACTTCGGGTTGGCATCACCACGGCGATTGGGATACCTACGTGTACGTCGCGTCGGGGGCGCAGCGGGTGGAGTTCGGCAGTGGCGGGCAGGAGCATCTGCTGGCCGGGCCGGGCGACGTGATTCACGTGGCCAAGGGCGTGGTGCACCGCGAGTCCAACCCCGCTCCCGACGAGACGGAGACGTTCGTGGTGCGCGTGGGCGGCGGGCCCCTGGTGGTGAACGTGGAAGGGCCGGAGGGCTAAGGCGGGGTCATGTGGCCACGGCGGGGGTGCCCTGGCGCATAGGCGGGCGCTCCCGGATCAGGACCAGCAGACCAGCGGTCACCAGCAGGGCCAGGTTGATGACAATGGCCATCTGGTAGCTGCCGTACTCGTCGAAGAAGTAGCCTCCGAGGTAGGCCCCCAAGCCGGACCCCAGCGGCATCACGGCGAACATCGTTCCGTAGATCGTCCCCATGTGGCTCACGCCGAACCGGTCGGAGGTGTAGGCCGCGGTGATGCCCACGACCGCGTTCCACGAAACTCCCACCAGGATCACCCCCGCCAGCAGGGCCGCCAGCCCCAGGGATGGGACGTTGAGCACGGGTATCCCCATGGAGAGCAGCACGATGAGGAACCCCACCCCTCGCAGGTGATAGGAGAAGCTGAGGAACTTGCGACGCCCGAACCTGTCGGAGAGGTGGCCGAAGAGAACGGTTCCGATGATGGCCCAGAGGCCGATGAGGCTGAAGCAGGCCGCCGATACCATTTGTGAGTAGCCCAAATCCTGGAAGTAAGAGATGAAGTGAGCGTTCACGAAGCTCATGGAGTAGCCTCAGACAAAGTAGCCGAAGGTCAGCCTCCAGAAGAGCCCTGTTTGCAGGGCCTCGGTGAAGGTGGCGTCGCGACCCAGCAGCACTTCGGAGGGGTCGGTGCGCCGGGCGGCTTCCTGCTGGGTGGGTCGCATCGGTTCCAAGCCCATGTCCTGGGGCTTGTTGCGTATGAACAGGATGCCCAGTGGTAGCACCAAGGCTAGAAGGAACAGGCCCAGAAACAGGTACCCTTCTCTCCAACTCGCCCAGGTCACGAAGGAAGAGGCCGCTGGCACCAGTATCACCGCACCGATGGACCCCCCGCCGGTGAGAAGCCCCAGGGTGACGCCACGGCTGCGGTGAAACCAGGCACTGACGATTTTGGCCAAAGCCGACCCGGAACCCAGGGTGATGCCCAGGGCCATGACCGAGAACACCACGTAGAGTTGGGTGAGGTTATCGACCTGGGTCAGCACCACGAGCATGGCCCCCATTAGGGCCACGCCACTCAGGGCCACCCACTTGGGGCTGTAGCGATCGGCGAGATAACCAGCGATGGGGCGCAGCAGGCCGGACAGCATGAAGGTGACGCCGAAGGCTCCGGCCAGGGTGGCCCGCTCCCAGCCGAAGGCTTCGGTCATCGGCTTCATGAACGCCCCGAAAGAGAACTGCCCCCCGATGACTCCGAAGGAGACCAGCAGGCTGGCACTGAGAACAAGCCAGCCGAAGAAAATGCGCCCGTCTGTCAGCCTCGTCATCATGATCGACAGGCCTCCGGCTCAGGTTGGGCTTAAGGGGGAAAGTGTAGTGTGCGCGGCCTGACTATACGCTGGCCCAGCGGTCGGCAGACATGAGGTCGGCCCAGCGCTGGTAGAAGGCGCGGTGGTTGCTCTCACAGTAGCGGTAGTCCCCAGCCCACGCCTTGAGTTCTTCGCTGAAACCCTCGTGGCCCAAGCCCATCTGGATGTTCACCGGCACGCGGCGCGATATCACGCCACGGCAGGTCTGGGCGCACTCCTGCCAGTTGTCCATGTCATCCTGCTCGAAGGTGCCGGAAGGGCTGAAGGTGCGCACGCAGTTGATGCGGTGGGCTTCCTTCACCTCGGGCGGTGCCTTCCGGTCGACGAAGCCCCACATCCAGATTTCAATCTTGCCCGGTCCGCGGGGATGCCACACCCGGAAATGGTTGGACGTGGCCCGGGTCACCGAGAAATTGGGGAACACGGTGGCGACGATGGGGTCGACGATCTCCGTGCGAGGTCCCAGCAGGCGTACTGCTTCGGGACGTATCTGGGTCTCCCAGGAGCGGATGTGGTCCACCGGCGGACTGGTGAACTCGCCGGGAGCGTTGCACTGCACGGCATGGCCGTTGCCCGGAGCGACGGGGCGGCCGTAGCCAGTGGACTGCCCGGCTTGGGACTCGCTGAATCCAGCCCGCATGGCGGCGGTGTGGGTCCACTGCACATGGTAGGAATCGCCGCCGAAGCTCTCGGCGGGCAGCTTCCAGTTGGTGTCCAGGGTCCAGCGGTACATGCCGCCAATAACTTCGGAGCCGCCCTCGCAGCGGTTGAAGAAGCTGTCGAGGTACCACGTCATCTCGCCGAGGTAGTCCAGCAGCGGGGGAGCTTCGGGATCGAAGGTGGCGAAATAGAGGCCACGGTAGTTGTCAATCTGGGCCACGGGCACCAGCCCCCACTTTGAGGTGTCGAGTTCATCGTAATAGGCTTCCTTGACGCTGGGGACGGCAATGAGCTTGCCGTCGTTGCCGTAGGTCCAGCCGTGGTAGGCGCAGACAAAGGCGGAAGCGTTGCCGGAGTCGGCGCGGCACACGCGGTTGCCACGATGACGGCAGACGTTCAGGAAGGCGTTGATCCGTCCGGTTGAGTCGCGGGTCACCAGGATGGGATCCTCGCCCATGTAGGTGGAGAAGAAGTCACCCGGATTGGGGACCTGGCTCTCATGGCACAGGAACAGCCAGCAGCGGGCGAAGATGCGCTCCATCTCCTGCTGGTAGATGTCCGGCTCGATGTATATCCGCCGGCTGACGAGACCTTGGGCGGAGTCGACCAGTCCTCGTACGTCAGTTGTCATCGTTTACCTCCGTTAGCGACTCACCCGTTGGGGCGGGCACCGGCGATTTGTCCTAGGGGTCTCATCAAGGGGTCTCACGAGAGATATTTCGTGGTGGGATCGAAGCCCTTGAGGGCGGGGATGACTTCGGTACCGAACAGGCGAATAGACCGCATGAGATCGTCCTCAGGCAGGTGGCCCATGTTGAATTCGCCGCACATCACGTTGAACAGCCCGGTCTCCGAGGCGGCCTGCAGCTTCTTCGTCACAGTTTCCGGCGAGCCGACGAACACCAGGGTGTTCTGGTGCAGGTAGTCGAAATCGTACCATTTCAAGCGGTCCGACTGGTCTTGGTTGAAGCCCTCGGTCACATGCTGCGTCCCGGCCTGGTAGTACTCGACCTCAGCGCTTGGTGTGACGCCCATGGCCCGCCCGTAGATGGTCTTCATGCTGTGCAGCAGGTGGGGAGCGGCGGTCTCGGCCGCCTTCTCATCGGTCTCGTCTACGTATACGAAGGCGACATAAGCGATGTTCGGGTTGTAGGGGTGGTTGTGCTGGCCCCACATGCGCAGGTACTCGGCAACACTCGGCGCGGCGTCCTCGCGTCGGCGAAAGAAGACGTAGCCGGTGTGGGCCCCTTCCTGGGCCGCTGCCTGCAACTGCGCTGGGGTCATGGAGAGGAGCCAGATTGGCGGATGGGGCTGCTGTAGTGGCTCCACCGACAGGGGAACGTCGTGGTACTGGTGGTGCGGTCCCTCGAAGGTGAAGGGACGCTCCCCGCTGGTGAAGGCCTTGCGTAGCAGGTGCATGGCCTCGGTGGCCACCGAATGGCGGTCCTGCCAGTCGCCACCGTAGATGCGGAACTCCTCGGGGGTGACGCCGGTGGTGAGGCCGACTTCCAGCCGCCCGTGAGTGATGTTGTCCAGCAGGGCAACCTCTTCGACGAGCCGTATGGGGTTGTAGAGGCCCACGGTGTATCCCATGGGGCCGAGGCGAAGACGCTGGGTGCGGGCGGCGGCACCGGTGCAGTAGGTGGAAGAGGTGGGGCGCAGGCGGCTGAAATGGTGTACCGAGGAGAAGCCATAGTCGAAGTTCACCTGGTCGGCCAGTTCCAACTCCCGCCACATCTGATCGTAACGGGCAGCCGCCGTCTCGCCCTCGCGGGGGAAGGTCTGGGTGAAATGGGCGAATTTCACCGGAACACCTCCTCGTGGGATGTCGCCCTCGTGGTCGTCAATTCCTCCGGTTTACCATGCTCGTGCGCCCGAGTAGTTTGCGCACTGTTTCCAGCCGTCGCTGGATGACTGAGTTGCTGGCGACGGGTTAGATGTCCTTCCAGTGTTCGGCCCCCATGAGGTCGGCCCAGCGCTGGTAGAAGGCGCGGTGGTTCTCTTCGGTCCAGCGGTAGTCGCTCTGCCATGCCTTGAGTTCCTCGCTGAAGCGCCCGTGACCCATGCCCATCTGGTTGTTGATGGGAACGCGCCGCGACATCAGACCGCGACAGGTGGACGTGCATTCCTGCCAGTTGTCCATGTCGTCCTGCTCGAAGGTGCCGGAAGGCCCGAATCCGCGGGCCCCCACTGCCCGGATGGCGGCCTTGACTTCGGGCGATGCCTTCTTGTCGGCGCAGGCCCACGACCAGATTTCCACCTTGTCGGGACCGCGAGGCTGCCACACCCGCATCAACCGGGAAGCCGTCCGCAGCATGGAGAAGTTGGGGAACAGGGTGCCCGATATCGGCTTCACCAGGTCCATCCGTGGGCCAAGGCGCGCCCGGACCTCATCGCGGACCGAGTCCTCGTACTGCTGGACAGGGGTGTTGGGCGGGTCCGAGTAAGAGCTGGGTTCATGGCAGATAATGCAGTGGCCGCCCCTCCCGTCGCCCCAGGGAACGTTGAGCATGCAGCCCTTGCCATCGGGAGTAGCGGAAGGCGAGTTGGAGAAGTTGGCCATCACCGCTGAGAGATGGGTCCACTGAATGTGGTAGGAGTCGCCAGCGAAGTTCTCCGCCCCGAATTTCCAGTTGCAGGGCACCACCCAGCGCTGGGGGGCGCCAAGGATTTCCACGCCTCCTTCGCGACGGTCGAAGAAGAAATCAAGGTACCAGGTCATCTCGCCCAGGTATTCGAGTAGCGAGGGAGCGGAGGGATCGAAGGTGCCAAAGTACAGCCCCTTATAGCTGTCGACCTGGGCTACGGGAGAGAGGCCCCACTTGCTGGTGTCCAGTTCGTTGTAGTAGGCCTCTCTGAGGCTGGGCACGGCGATGAGCTTGCCGTCGGTGCCGTAAGTCCAGCCGTGGTAGGCGCAGACGAAGGAGGAGGCATTGCCAGCGTCGGCGCGGCAGACCCGGTTACCACGGTGACGGCATACGTTCAGGAAGGCCCCGACGGAGCCGTCGGTATGGCGCACCACGAGCACCGGGTCCTCGCCCATGTAGGT
>JAAXIE010000157.1 GCA_012270525.1 Dehalococcoidia bacterium
GGTGCACTCCTGCCAGTTGTCCATGTCGTCCTGCTCGAAGGTGCCTGACGGGCTGAATCCACGGGCCACGGCTCGACGGAAGGCAGCCTTTTCCTCGGGTTCTGCTGCGGTATCGACGTACCCCCAGGACCAGACCTCGATCTTGTCCGGGCCGCGGGGGTGCCATACGCGGAAGCTGGGAGAGGTGCTGCGCAGCAGGGAGAAGTTTGGGAACACGGTGCCGACGATGGGGGTGATGAGGTCGATGCGAGGCCCCAGGCGCTGCCGGGCCTCCTCCCGGTGCCGTTCATCGTAACCCAGTAGCTCCGGCATGGGCGGGTCGGCGGGGTCGTTGGGACCGAGGCAGCTTACGACATGCCCGTTGCCGGGCGTCACCACCCTGCCACCGGTATTCACCCGGCCAGCGTTGGTGGTCTGGCTCATCCCCACCTGCATGGCGCTCAGGTGGGTCCAAGCGACATGGTACCCGTCGCCGCAGAAGTTGTCGGCTGCGAACTTCCAGTTGCAGGGGACCACCCACTTGTGCATCCCGACCATGGCCTCGGTGCCACCCTCACGCCTGTCGAAGAAGGCATCCAGGTACCAGGTCATCTCGCCAAGGTACTCGGTGAGCGGCGGAGCCGACGGGTCGAACGTGCCGAAGACCAGCCCCTTGTAGCTGTCCACCTGGGCTACCTCGGCCAGGCCCCACTTCGAAGTATCCAGTTCGTCGTAGTATGCCTCCTTGAGACTGGGCACAGCGATGAGCTTGCCATCGGTGCCGTAGGTCCAGCCGTGGTAGGCGCAGACGAAAGCCGAGGCGTTACCAGCGTCGGCTCGGCACACCCGGTTGCCCCGGTGGCGGCAGACGTTCAGGAAGGCGTTGACCCGCCCTTTGGAATCGCGGGTGACCAGCACGGGGTCCTCGCCCATGTAAGTGGAGAAGAAGTCGCCGGGGTTGGCTATCTGTGACTCATGGCAGAGGAAGAGCCAGCAGCGGGCGAAGATTCGCTGCAACTCATCCTGGTAGATTTCCGGATCGATGAATATGCGCCGGTCGATCAGGCCGGCTTGCGCGTCGACGAGGGACAGGGCCTCAGTTGCCATTAGGACCGCCTTTGCTTGGGATTGTCGCGTCAACGGTTAGACCGTGGCTGATTATACATCCTGGAGACATACTTGCCAGGGACGCATGGCGTTCGTGTGTCGTCGGGAAGCACCGCACCGGAGAAGAGCCCGTGTTCACGCTTGGGAAGGCCATCCCTTCGCGGATTGGAACGAATGACCAGGTGTGCTCGAGGCGCAGAATGGAATGAGGCCCAGGTCTCGGTGCCCGGGCCTCATTTGTGCGCGTTGTCTGGGTCGTCGCCTACTGGCGGTGCGGCACGTGCTCGTAGCTGTTGAAGTCGACGATGGGGCCGGGCAGTATGTCCCACGTGTCGATGCGCGGACCTATCGGCAGTATCTGGGGCTCCGAGTACATGTTGATTAGCATCGCGTTGTCAAACAGCCAGCGGGACATGTCGGCTTGTGCCTTCCACCGCGCCTCGTCCTCGTTGAGGCTGGTGGCATGGTCAATCATGTCCTGGAAGTCGGGATGCTCGAAGCCATAGTTGAAGCCACTGGCCACGTCATAGAAGAGCTGCATCAGCCATAGTGGCTCGATCTGCTGTCCCAAGCCGTGGCTGTAGAGACCTTGATAGTTCCGCACCACCAGGGTGGGCCGGAAGGAACTGTAGGGCTCATTGCGCTCGTTGCAGCGAACGTTGATTTCCAGCCACATCACGCAGGCTGCCTGAGCTCCGGGCTTGCCCTGAGGGAACAGGTCGGGGTGGACCATGTCAACCTCGAAGCCCTCCGCGTAGCCCGCTTCCTGCATGAGTTGCTTGGCTTTGGCCACGTCGTAGGGATGCTCCAGGTTGTCGAGGCCCTGCTGCTTGAAACGGAGGCCGTGACCCCCCCAGTTGCTGAGATAGGAGGGTGTGCCCTCCCCGTAGCTGAGGTTGTTCACCATCTTCTGACGATCGATGGAGTAGTTGAGGGCGAGGCGCACTTTGAGGGCTTTCTGCCACTCCTCGGAATTGACGTTGCGGTCGCACGGTATGAAGGCATGGGAGCAGTCGAAATAGCCGTCATCAAGACGCGCTCTCACGTTGCCCTCGGCATCGGCAACGTGGTTGGGGTCGGCTTCACCGGGTTGACCGTCGTCCAGGTCATCGGGGCCGGTATGAATCATGCCGAATATCTGGACCCGATTGGTGATGGCGTCTGAGAAGGGGACGAATTTGTGATCGGGGTTGCCGTTATCCTTGAGCTCGCGGATGCCTTCCAGCAGGAATTTGCCCGTGTCGATCTTCTCGGTGAGGAAGTTGGCAATACGTGTCGACTCCTCGGCGATTCCCTGCCAGTAAAGAGTGTCCCACTCGGGTGTATGACGCCAGTGGTCCCGCACCCCGCGCATCTCGTAGAACTCGCCTGTGGCGAAATCGATGATCTCCCAGGGACCGGAATACACCGGCATCTTGATGGCTTGCTCTTCTCCCAGCGCGTCCACATGTGCCTTGCTCTCCAGGGTGAGTACGGAGCCGGCAGGCTGCTTGGTATACCAGAAGACCTCGAAGCTCTCGCTGGGGCGCTTCAACTGGACCGTCAGGTCGTCAACCTTGGTGAGTTCGCACTCTGCGCACTTGTAGGCCCGGAGCATGCCAGCCCGGATGGCATGTCGCGAGGCATCGGCGGTCACCAGGTCGACGTTGTAGATGAAG
>JAAXIE010000023.1 GCA_012270525.1 Dehalococcoidia bacterium
CCGATAGAGCAGGTGGGGAACATCAACTGCCCTGTGCTGGGACTGTTCGGAGAGGATGACCAGAACCCGACACCCGCCGACGTGGACCAGATAGAGGCAGCCCTGAAGCAGGCGGGGAAGGCGTACTCGTTCCACATGTACCCTGGGTGCGGTCACGGGTTCCACTGCAACGCCCGTGGCAGCTACCGGCCGGAGTCGGCACGGGATGCCTGGGGCAAGACGATGGCTTGGTTCGACGAGCATGTGAAGGCGTAGCAGGGCAAGGGGAGAGGGCATTTTGGGCCACCCAAGGTGCCCTCTTCCTACCGGAACACCTAGGGATGAGAATGTGACCGTGCCAGCCGGTAGACGGGGTTGTGCGGTCAGTGGCGGGTCAGGCGCTGTGCGGGGGTGGGCGCTTCCGCGCAAGGACGGGCGGGCAAAGGGTTGAGGTGGGACTGACTGGGTGTGAGCGTCCGGGCCGTGGGTCCCCGCCTCCGCAGGGATGACGACATGGGGCGCGGGGATGACGCAATGGGGGTGTGGTTGAAGAGGGGTACGCCTTCTGGAGGAGGCTTAGATGAAGGTGGGAATCGTTGGCTGTGGCACGATAGGTCGACGGGTGGCCAGCGGCCTTGATTCGGGAGAGGTGCCCGGAGTAGGGCTGGGGGCGCTGTCGAGCCGGAACCTGGGCCAAGCGATGGAGTTCGCCCGCTCGCTGGGTGCGCCTCCGCCGGTGGTGCCCATGGAAGAGGTGCCCGCGCTGGTGGACCTGGTCATTGAGGCGGCTGGGCAGGACGCGGTGGAGCCCATTGCGCAAGCCACGCTGCGTTCGGGCAAGGACCTGATGGTGCTGAGTTGCGGGGCACTTCTGGACCGAGAGGACCTGCTGACACTGGCGGGTGACAACGGGGCCAGCATCTACGCGCCTTCGGGGGCAATTGCCTGCCTGGACGGGATCATGGGGGCTTCCATGGGGCACATCGATTCCCTGACCATGATCAGCACCAAGCCTCCAGAAGGTTTCAAGGACACACCGGGCATGGTGGGAAGTCCGATTGATCTCGATGCATTGACCGAGCCGGCGACCTTGTACGAGGGGCCGGCGGTGGAGGCATGCAGGCTCTTCCCGGCCAACATCAATGTGTCGGCAGCGGTGGCGATGGCGGGCTTGGGCCCGCATGAGACGAAGGTGCGGATAGTGGCGGACCCGGCGGTGGTGCACAACACCCACGAGATAGTGGTGACGGGCGAGTTCGGGATCCTGCAGATGAAAATCCAGAATGTGCCATCGGCCAGCAATCCGAAGACGGGGATGCTCACGGCCCTCTCGACCCTGGCTTCTCTGCGGAAGCTGGTGTCGCCCCTCAAGGTAGGGACGTAGGCGAGGGCAGGCTGCGGGCTGGAGAAGAAGCGAACGGACAGGTCTGGGGGAGCGGGCTGAAGGTCTGCCCCCGGAGCCATGGACAGGAGCACCCATGATTGAACGCGAGCGACTGGTCAACACCTTCTGCGAACTGGTGCGCATAGACAGCCCATCGGGAGAGGAGGAGGCTGTTGCGCAGTACCTGACGCAGAAGCTCACCGCGCTGGGCCTACGGGTACAGCGAGACTCGCACGGGAACGTCATCGCTTCCGAGGATGGGGAGAACCCGCTGCTGTTGTCGGCTCACATGGATACGGTGGAGCCGGGTCGTGGCATCAAGCCACGGGTCGAGGAAGACCGGATCGTGTCTGATGGGACGACGATCCTGGGAGGGGACTGCAAGGCGGGAGTGGCGTCGATACTGGAAGCGCTACAGTCCATCAAGGACGAGGGGGCGATGCGACGGCCGGTGCAGGCGGTGTTCACGCGTGGCGAGGAGATCGGGCTGGTGGGGGCCAACTACCTGGACTACGGGATGTTGACGGCGCAGGAAGCGGTGGTGTTCGACGGCAACGGTCCGGTGAGCACGATAACATCCAGCAGCCCGACCTACATCAGCTTCGATGTGAAGGTGAAGGGCAGGGCGGCCCACGCGGGGGTGGAGCCGGAGAAGGGGTTGTCGGCCATCCGGATTGCCTCGGACATCATTTCGCAACTGCCGCAGGGACGGCTGGACGAGGAGACGACCATCAATGTGGGGACAATTTCGGGCGGGTCGGTGCGGAATGCGGTGCCCGAGGACGTGACGTTCTCCGGCGAGTTCCGCAGTCGCAACACGGAGACGCTGGAGTTGACGAGGTTGCAGGTGCTTTCGGTACTGCAAGCGGCTAGGGAGAGGTACCAGGAGGCTTCCATAGACGAGGAGTTGGAGGTCCGGTTCCGGATGTACCACATCGACCCCGATGGCCGGATGGTATCGATGATCAGCAACGTGTTGCAGGACCTGGGCCTGAACGCCAACATCAGCCCTTCGGGAGGCGGGACCGATGGGAACGTGTTCCTAGAGCGGGGCTTGGATGCCCTGGTGGTGGGAATGGCCACCAACGAGATGCACACCACCCGGGAGTACGTGAAGCTCAACGAGTTGTACGATACGGCCCGGTTCTGCCATGGCCTGCTGGTGGCTGGCATGTAGAGGTTGCGCGGGGAGGCATGAGGGCAGTTGGGTCCGGGGTGGCAGGCTTGGTGAGAGGAGGAGCGATGCCTATCCAGGACGTGAGGGAATGGATAAGCGAGACGGAGGCGATGGGAGAGTTGACCCGGGTTGACGGGGTCGACCCCCAACTTGAGCTGGGTGGGTTGGTGGACCTGTACCAGTGGGACATGGAGAACCCGGCCCTGCTGTTCGATCACATCAAGGGCTACCCCCAAGGGTATCGCCTGCTGGCCAACGTCTTCACGTCCATGCGTCGGGTGGCGCTGAGTCTGAACATGCCCCTGGACCTGGGTCGGCGGGAGTTCGTGGCGGCTTGGAAGGAGCGTCTGAAGGAGATTGTTCCGGTGCCGGGCGAGATGGTGGAGTATGGGCCGGTACTGGAGAACCGGATGATGGGGGACGAGGTGGACTTGACGCGGTTCCCGGCCCCTCTGTGGCACACGCATGACGGCGGTCGGTACATAGGAGTGGGAGACATCGTGATCACGCGGGACCCGGATACAGGGTGGGTGAACTGTGGCACGTACCGGGTGCAGGTGCATGACGCCAACACGGCGGGAATCATGATATCGCCGGGAAAGCATGGGAGGATCATACGGGAGGCTTACTGGAGCCGGGGGGAGGCCTGCCCGGTGGCGGTATCCATCGGACATGACCCGCTACTGCTACTAATGGGTGGTGTGGAGGTTGACTACGGGGTGAACGAGTACGACGTGGCGGGGGGAATCCGCGGGGAGCCGGTACAGCTGATCAACGCGCCGCACACGGGTCTGCCGGTGCCGGCGACGTCGGAGATCATCATAGAGGGCGAGATTCCGCCGGGGGAGACGCATCCTGAAGGACCG
>JAAXIE010000115.1 GCA_012270525.1 Dehalococcoidia bacterium
AGCTGGATGTCGATCTGGCCCGTGAGAATGGTGAGCCAGCGGCGTTGCGGTGCGGGGTGGAAATCGGAGAACTCGCCAGCCTCGGTGATCTGGAGTGAGCAGCCCGAAACTTTCTTGAGGGATTCCAGCTTCGGGTCCGACGGCTCCAGGGACTCTATGTAGCTGAGGCCATCATCGCCGGTGTACATTCTGTAGATTCCCAAGGACTACCTCCTGAAGTTGACGGGCTGCTCCAGGCTTCGCGCTAGGCGAGGTTGGGGGCTACCTCCTCGCCCAAGAGGCGTATGGAGTTCAGGACGCGATCGGGTGGCAGGCGCAGGCCGGTGCTCACCTCGGCGATGACCATCGAGAGGCCCAGTTCATCCCGCAGTTGCTGTAGGCGCTCCACCACCATGTCGGGGGTGCCGAAGGCGACCTTCTCCTGCAGGACTTCCTCGTAGCTGATCTCCGCCAGCCTGTTGGCCCGCTGGGCGCGCTCGTCGTTGAGTTCGCGCCCTTCGGAACCGCTCTGCACGACCATCTGGCCCAGGTTGCGGAAGAAGGACATCATCCCTTCCTGGGGTTCGGACAGGGCATCTTCCACGTTGTCGGCCACGTACACCGGTATCCGCATTGCCAGGTCGGGTTCGCCAGCCTGGCCAGCGTCGTGCCAAGCCCGCCTATAGTCGGCCACCGAGAGTTGGAGGTCTTCGATGCTCACCGTTCGCAGGCTGAGGAAGATGGGCAGCCCCATGCGCCCCACCATGGGGTAGGTCTCGTTGGAGCCCGCGGCCATCCGTATAGGCGGATAGGGCTGCTGGTAGGGCTTGGGGGAGACGGCTACGTTGTGATAGCTGTAGAACTCGCCTTCGTAGCTGAAGGCATCCTCGGTCCATGCCTTCCGCAGGATGTCCAGGCACTCGTAGAAACGGCCCTGGCTTTCGGCGTAGGGAATGTTGTACCCCACGTAGGAACGGGCCAGACCGCTGCGCCCTATGCCGAAATCGAAGCGACCCTGGCTGATGTGGTCCAGGGTGGCGACTTCCTCGGCCAAGCGGACCGGGTTGGTCAGCGGCAGCACCTGGACGGCGGTGCCCATGCGGAGTTGCTTGGTTCGGGCGGCGATGGCACTGGCCACCACCAATGGCGAGGCCAACACCGACCGGTCTCCGGCGAAATGCATCTCCGCCAGCCACACGGAGTGGAGGCCAACGTCCTCCGCCAAGTCGATCTCGGTGAAGGCTTGGTCGAAGGCATCGGCTTGGGTCATGTCGCGGTGCCGGTCAAAGGTAAGGAAGAGACCAACATCCATATGTCTACCTCTTTCAGGCCAACGGCCATCCCTGTCCAGACGGGCGCTCATTGGGCCCCGTCAGACTTCAGGATCCCTTGGGAAGGACTCTTCCACTGCGAAAGAGGCGTCCCAAGGGCGTCGGAAATCCCGCCTCTAGAAGGCTACCTGGTTGAACGACAGCGGCTGGTTGTTGGGACTCAAGGCGTCGCGATCGACGACCGCGCCGTCCTTCATCACCATAGTCACGTGCTTGCCGGCTTGGAGGACGCTGATGTCGGCGATGGGGTCGGCATCCAGGAGGATTATGTCGGCCAGCATGCCCTCTTCGATGGTGCCCACCCTGCCTTCCAGGCCCATGACGAAGGCATTCTCCCGGGTGATGGACTGGATGGCTTCCAACGGGGTGAAGCTGCCTTCCTTCACCAGTATCTCAGCCTCGTTGGCGTGCAGTTCGCCGTAGCGCATGTGAGGGGCGTTCCCTGTATCGGTACCGCAGAGCACCTTGATGCCCAGTTCGCGACTGCGCTCCATGACGAAGCCCTGAGACTCGATATGGCGTTTGACCAGGTCCAGTTCGCTGTCGGAGCGGCCCGATTCTACGCCGAGTTCCAAGGCGCGGCGCAGGGAGGTGCAGGTGGGGACGATGCGACAACCGGCCTCGGCCACGGCATCCAGGTCGGCCTCGGTGGCAAGGTCGGCATGGAGTATCCAGTCCATGCCAGCTTGGGCTGCGTCGCGGGTGGAGCCGGAGCCACGGGAGTGGATGGTGACGGGGGTGTTGCGACGGTGGGCTTCGGCTACCACTGCCTCCAGCTCCCGCTTGGAGATGGTCTGGGTCTCGCCGAACTGGCTGTCGGCCAACTTGATGAAGTTCACGCCGTGTTTGCACTCGCGACGGACTTCGGTGATCATCTCGTCCACGGTGTTGCACAGCTTGGAGAGCAGGTGCTCTGGACTGCCCACCCAAGATGGTTCGTTGTCCAGAATGCTGCCGTAGGTGGAGATGAAACGGCCAGCGCAGTTGATGCGGGGCCCCTGTATCAGGCCGGAATGCACGGCATCACGCAGGGCCACGTCGATGAACCATGTGCCACCGGGGGAAGCGACGCTGGTCACGCCCGAGGCAAGAATGCGGCCCAGGTTTCGGGCCGCCCGCAGGGTGCTGAATTCGGGGCTGGTGGTGCCTTTCGCCGAGGCGATTCCCGGCATGGGAGGGTTGCCGAAGGAGAGATGGCAGTGGGCATCGATGAGCCCGGGCATTATCCATTGCCCGGTGGCGTCGATGACATTGACCTCCCGGTCTTCCAGGTTCACGTCGGGGGGTAGGCCGCCAACGCTGCGGATGCGGTCGCCCTCGATAACCACCGCCTCGTTGGGCGTGGCCGGATTGCCCGTGGCGTCGATGAGGGTGCCGTTACGGATAACCGTGGTGGTCCCGTTGCTGGCCATTGCGACCTCCTGTGTAAGGAAGTGGTCCACTTGCGGAGCGGTCCACGGTTGGCACGATCCGCAGATGTACCCCTGTTGGCCATAAGCTAGCACTAGAGGGCAGGTGGGTCAATGGACGGGGAGGCATGAGACATGCCTGCTCAGGTCTGCTTGACGGCGCATGGCGGGTCCGGAGAGGCCCTGTAGTATCATGAATTCGCATTGAAGGTGTGCGGTTACGTCGCTACCAAGGAGAGCTTCCCATGAGCCAGCAGGACCCGGTGCAGAGCCTCTACGACCGGAGTGTGGTCATAGATGCCCTGAACATCAGCAACTGGGAGAGTCCTGGGGTGTACGACAGCCTGCACAACGGCGAGGTCACTGCCATCAATGCCACCATTGCGGTTTGGGAGAACTACCGCGAGTGCATGGACAACGTGGTGGCTTGGCTGCACCGGTTTGAACGGGATGAGAGGCTGGTTCAGGCGACATCGGTGCGCGACATCCTGAGCGCCAAGGAAGAGGGCAAGGTGGGAGTGGTGCTGGGCTGGCAGAACGCCTCGCCCATCGAGAACGACTTGAACCGCCTTGCCATGTTCTATGCCTTGGGAGTGCGGGTAATACAACTGACGTACAACGAGCGGAACCTGCTGGGGAACGGATGCTACGAACGCAGCGACGACGGTCTGAGCAACTTCGGCGTGGACGCGGTGAGGGAGATAAACCGCTTGGGTATCCTCATCGACCTGTCCCACGTGGGAGACCGCACCACCCTGGAAGCCGCCGACCTCTCGGAGCATCCGGTGGCCTGCACCCATGCCAACGCGCGCAGTTTCTTCGGGCATGTGCGGAACAAGACCGATGATGCCCTGAAACTCATCGCGGGGAAGGGGGGTGTCATCGGGGCCAACGCTTTCCCGCCCTTCATGCCCAACGGGTTCCGGTCAACCCTGGAGGATTTCATCGATGCCATCGATGACCTGGTGGAGCGCGTGGGTATCGATCACGTGGGGATCGGCACCGACTTCACCCAGGACCAACCCAAGTCCTTCTTCGACTGGCTCTTCTCGCAGCAGGGCACCAAGCCCCGGGAGCGTCCGCTGCCCTACCCCGATCCGCTGGTGCACCCGGAAGGCATGGAGACCCCGGACAAGTTCGCCAACATCGCGGTGCGTCTGGGCCAGCGGGGCTACACCCACGACGACATCACCAAGGTGATGGGGGGCAACTGGCTGCGAGTCTTCAGCCAGGTCTGGGGAGGGTAGGCTCCAGTGCCTACCGAAGGGGGCCGATTTCGGGCCTGGAGGCCAACTCGATGGTGACTTTCCGCATACGTCCGTCTGACAGGATGTCCAGAATCACCTCGTCTCCGGGGCGGTGGTACTCGACCATGTGGGCGATGAGGTCATCCATGCCCTTGATGGGGACGCCGTCGATGGCGGTAATCACGTCGCCGTCGACCGGATAGGTTTCGCCGTCCACCTCCTTGCGGCCTTCGGCTTCCATGAGGCCAGCTTTCTCCGCTGGACCGTCCGAGACTATCCCCACCAGCAGCACGCCACGAGTGCCCTCAGGCAACCCGTTAATCTCCGCCAGGGTGGCTCCCACGCTGGTGCCACTGATGCCGAGGTAAGCATAGGTGTAGTCGCCCTTCTCGATTAGGACGGGCACGATCCGCTTGGCGGTGTTGATGGGCACGGCGAACCCGACGCCGGAATTGCTCCCGGTCCAGCTGCGAATCTGGGCATTGATGCCGATGACGTTGGCGTTCCGGTCCAGCAGGGGCCCGCCGGAATTGCCTGGGTTGATGGGTGCGTCGGTCTGGATGATGTTGGGGTTGCTGAAATTACTGGTTCCTGCCGGGATCACCCGTCCCACCGCACTGACAATGCCACCGGTCATGCTGAACGCCTGCCCAAAGGGGCTTCCCACGGCGAAGGCCAGTTGACCAACGCGCAGTTGGTCGCTGTCGCCCTGGAGCACCGGCGTCAGCCCGCCTTCCGGCGGGTCGACCTTCAGGACCGCCAAATCGGAGTCAGGATCGCTGCCGAGGAGTTCGGCTGGCAGTTCGGTGTCGTCGGCGAACACCACTGTCACCCTGTCGGCCCCTTCGATGACATGATGGTTGGTCACGATGTGGCCTTCGCTGCTCCAGACAAACCCCGACCCCTCGGAAGCCACAGGGGTCATGCCACCACCAAAAAAACCTCCTGTAAGGACGTTGGTACGCACCTGCAC
>JAAXIE010000274.1 GCA_012270525.1 Dehalococcoidia bacterium
CCGATGCCCGCCAGAGCGTACCGGCTGGGCCGACTGGCTCGATTACTGGACTCTGTCTTCCTGGGGCGTCCTCGCGTCCAGTTGCTCCAGCAACTCACCCATGCGGTCCAGACTGCGTCCTATATCGCGAGCATCGAGAAACATCTCTCGCTGGTAGAAGCTCTCATGCAGCCCGTTGGCTGCATCCCGTAACAAGCCCAAGTTGTCGTCGTCCGTCTCGTTGGCGAGGTTGGTCAATATGACGTGGAAATGCCTGTGCGTGTCGTACCTCAAGCCATTAGCAGCTGCGTAGGCCTTGACCATGTGGGACGCCGCACCCCAGCCCTTCTCGCATGCTTGGTGAAGTTCGCCGTCCTCCAGGTACTGTCGCCCCTTGACCAGGAAGCCATAAGCCTGGCGTCGGTAGTCCTCAATCCCCTGCACCCTGCTACGCCTGCTGTATCTCCGGCTCCGACTCGACATTTCCCGCTCGCCTTTTTTTCCGTCCGTTCCAGTGCAGCAGAATGGAGCTAGACCGGCCCCAGACTCATCACCGGGTTCCGGCTGGCGAGGTATTGCTCGGTGACGAAGGGCGAGCCGAACCCGTAATCGGTTGCGCACCGGCGCACGACCTGCAGCACCTCCGGGCGGAACTTGGCTGGGTCCGGCTCCTCGCCCCCCTCCAGGATGCGTCGCATCAGCGTACCGCTCAACTCTTCCTTGAGGTCGGCATGACCGCAGAGCCCCTCATATGCCGAGCCCTTGCAGACGGGGCAGTACCACCACTCCAAACTCAGCACCGGCTCGATCCCCAGGGAAGGTAGCTCGGAGAAGATGTGGTGCGCCGCGTAGGTGTCGTAGTAACCCCCGACGCCCGCATGATCGCGCCCGAACATATGGTGGGTGCAGCCCAGATTCTTGCGGACGATGGCATGGAACACGGCTTCCTTGGGGCCCGCATAACGCATGTCCCACAGCAGCATCGAGGTCATGTGCACGTCTTCGCGGAAATAGCCCGCTTGACGCACCGTGTCATGGCCCATCAGGATGGCCTCATCGATGTAGTCTCCAAGCTTCTTCTCGCCCACCACGGCGTTGACCAGCACGCCGTCGCTGTCCGACGCGAACCATGCTCCCTTCATGCTCCACTCATGGCCTGCATGGGGAACGTTTCGGGTCTGGTGCGCCACCACCCGCTTCCAACCCCGGTCGGCGATGGCTCGGCGCATGGTTGCTGGCGTATACCAGAAGTCGGCAAAGGGAGGATGAAGGATGGGCTGGTTCACCAGGGTCACTGGTCCACCGATAAAACACTCCTCGTAGGCATAAGTGCGGGCCACCCCAGGGTGATTCTCCTCGGTGGTGCCGTAGACCTGCCTCGCCATCGCTTCCTTGTCGCAGGAGTAGATGTCCTCCACCTCCAGCACCGCCAGTGGCCTGCCCTGGAAGGTCAGTACTGCCGAATCCCCCACCTTCAGCCCCAGTTCGGCTACCTGCTGGGCCGACAGGTCCAATACCACCGGCACCGACCAGACATACCCGCTGGCCAACCGCATCGAATCCACCACGCAGCGCAGGTCGTGGTGGTTGAGGAAGCCCTGCAGCGGAGAGAAGAACCCCAAGGCGATGTTCATGCACTCCCGGGCAAGGGGCTCGCGTACGGGTATCGTGGGCAGGCCGGCCACCCTCTGACGCGCAGCATCCCCCGTCAGCACCCGCTCTCGGAACTCCCCTCCATGCGGCGATAGGGTGTTATCGACCATCAACCGACTCCTTCATGGAACGCCACCTGACTGCTGGGCCGCTGGAACTAACATCCGGTGCGCTTGCTGCCACCCCTAACCCTCGGGATGCAGGATTCGCCAGATCTTTTCGGGGCGAATGGGGATGTCGACGTGGGTCACGCCCAGGTGGGACAGGGCATCCACCACCGCTCCCACCACCGTCGGGGTGGCTGCCACCGTCGCCATTTCGCCGATGCCCTTCGCCCCCATCGGGTTGTTGGGCGTGGGCGTTACCGTCCGGTCCAGCGTGAAGCTGGGAAGCTCATCGGCGAAGGGGACCGCGTAGTCCATCAGGCTGCCCGAAATCAACTGTCCCTGGTCGTCGTAGACGGCTTCCTCCAGAAGGGCCTGTCCGATCCCTTGTGCCAAACCCCCATGAATCTGGCCTTCCACCAGCATTGGGTTGATGACCGTGCCACAGTCGTCCACCGAGAAATAGCGGCTCAGGGTCACTTCCCCGGTGTCCGTATCGATGTTGACCACCGCCACGTGCGCACTGTACGGGAAGGTGAGGCTGGGCGGCTCCCAGAAGGCAGTCGCCTCCAGTCCGCGCTCCACCTCGGGAGGCAGGATTCGCCCGTCGTAGGCCTCGCGAGCTACGTCGGCCCAAGTCACCGACTTCTCCATCACGTCTTCCACGTAGAACCGGCCCCCTTCCAGCACGACCTGTTGCGGCGTGACTTCCAGCAGGGCCGCCGCAATCTCCGCCCCCTTCTCCTTCACCTTCCCGCTGGCTTGCAGCACAGCGGTCCCGCCCACGGCCAGCGCACGGCTGCCGAACGTGCCCGTGCCCTTGGGCACTACGTCGGTGTCGCCGTGTATCACCTCGATGTCCTCGAAGGGTACCCCAAGGTCATCGGCGGCCAGTTGGGCGAAGGACGTCTCCTCCCCTTGCCCGTGGGGCGACGCTCCGGTCAGGACGGTGACCTTTCCTGTCGGATGGAACCGGACCACGGCCGACTCGAAACCTCCCAGGCCGCCCATGACAAAGGCGGGTCCCATACCGCATATCTCCGTGGTGACGGTGACTCCTATGCCCATGAGACCGCCCTGCTGGCGCACCTGCTCCTTCTCGGCCCGTAACTCGTTGTAGCCTGCCATCTCCAGGGCCTTGTCCAACGCCTCAGGGTAGTTGGCACTGTCGTAGGGCATGTGTGTGGGAGTGACGTAGGGGAAGGACTCCGACGGGATGAAATTCTTTCGCCTGATTTCGGTGCCGTCCATGCCCAGTTCCCGGGCAATGAGATCCATCACCCGCTCGATGATATAGGCCGCTTCAGGACGCCCCGCACCGCGATAGGCGTCGTAGGGTATCTTGTTGGTCAGGACCCCATAGGCCTCCCACGCGAAGTTCTGCACGCCATACACGCCGGGGGCCATGACCGGCGTCAGCGTGGGGATCATGTGGGAGACGACCTGGCAGTAGGCCCCCAGGTCGGCGTACATACGTAGCCGGAGCGCCAGAAGAGTGCCGTCATTCCTGTAGGCGGCTTCCACGTACTGCGACTGCCCCCGCCCGTGGGCAGTGGCCACGAAATTCTCCGTGCGCTCCTCAACCCACTTGACCGGACGCCCCAGCTTCATGCTGAGCAGGCACGCCAAGCTGTTTTCGGGGTAGGAGTTCATCTTGACCCCGAAGCCGCCTCCCATGTCGATGACAATCACCCGTATCTTGTTTTCCGGTATGCCGAGGATATTG
>JAAXIE010000091.1 GCA_012270525.1 Dehalococcoidia bacterium
CCATCCAGGAGAGCATCGCCAAGTACCAGAGCCAGGGAAGACGCGTACCCGAAGTCATCCTCTGCCGGGATGAAGAGGACGCCATGTCGGCAGCCCATGGCTACTACATGGTGTCCGGCAAGCCCCAGGTGCTTCTGGTGCACGTCGACGCCGGCACCATGCAGGTGGGCGGTGCAATCCACAACGCCCAGCGTGGCCGCGCTGGCATGGTCTTCTGCGCCGGACGCGCCCCCTACACCTTCGAGGGCGAGCTTCCCGGTGGCAAGAGCATGAACATTCATTGGCTGCAGGAACAGATCGACCAGGGCGCTGGCGTCCGCCCCTTCACCAAGTGGGACTACGAGATTCGCCGCCCGGAGACCATCCAGCAGGTGATGCAACGGGCCTTCCAGTTGGCAGGCTCCGAGCCTGCCGGACCCGTTTATGTCAGCCTGCCCCGCGAAGTCCTCATGGCCCCTGTGGAAACGGCCCGCATGCCAGCCGCCAGCCGCTTCGCTCCCGTATCTCCCGGCTACCCCAACCCCGAAGCCTTGGAGCAGGCGGCCGAGATCCTGGCCCGTGCCGAGAAACCCCTCATCATCACCTCTCAAGCAGGCCGCAACCCCGAAACCCTGTCCCACATGGTGGAACTCGCCGAACTCATCGGTGCCTCCGTCATTGGCGACCGGGTATCCCTGGGGTTCCCGACCTCCCACCCCCTGTACGTCGGCAGATCGGGACATCAGCAGATACGTGAGGCCGACGCCCTCCTCCTGGTGGACTCCGATGTTCCCTGGATACCGTCGCTGGCCAAGCCTCGGCCCGATGCCCGCATCATCTCCATCGACCAGGACCCCCTCAAGGCCAACATGCCCATGCACCTCTTCCCTTCCGACCTGCTGATCCAGGCCAGCAGTGCCGAGGCAGTCCCAGCCCTCGCCTTCGAGGTGCGCAAGAAGATGGGCCCCTCCGAGACGGCCGCCGCCAGACAGAGACGCTCTGCCTTGGAAGAGGCCTCGAAGCAGCGACGCCACCAGCTCACCACCGACGCCGAGGCAGCCGCCTCCCAGACGCCCATCCTCCCCCAGTGGCTCTCCCACTGCATAGGACAGGCCTTGGGCAACGACGATCTCGTGCTCGACGAAACGGTCACCAACGCCGACTACGTTAGTGCCTACGTGCAGCGCAGCCAGCCCAACACCATGTTCGCCAGTGGCGGCTCGTCATTGGGCTGGGCCTTGGGAGCAGCCTTGGGCGCCAAGCTGGCCGCCCCCGACCGGCGCTCCGTGGCCCTCGTGGGCGATGGCGCATTCGTCTACGGCTGCCCCACCTCCGCCCTCTGGGCCGCCGACAAGTACAACATCCCCTTCCTCACCGTCATCTTCAACAACCAGACCCACTTCGCCACCAAGCGGGCCATGCTGGGGGCCTACCCCCAATCGGTATCCCAGGACACCAACAACTTCGTGGGCATGGAACTCTTCCCATCCCCTGAATACGCCGTCCTAGCCGAGTCCTGCCGTGCCTACGGCGAGAAAGTCGAAGACCCAGCGGAGGTCGCCTCTGCCCTGCGTCGCGGCATCGAGCGCGTCGACGCTGGTCAAGCCGCCGTTATCGACGTGCGTCTCCAGCGACCATAACAGGTTCACGGGGAAGTGGCGGAGAAGTCTGGTGGCACCCGGCGCCCTCGACCGCAGAGCACGCCTTCTGGCAAGGGTGGAGCATGAGTGGGCCGCCCTCCTCGGCACGATGCACGGCTTGGATGATGCATGCTGCCTGCAGGCCGGGGTGGTGGGCCAGTGGTCCCTTCGTGATCTGCTGGTGCACATCACATCCTGGGAAGAAGAAGCCCTGAAGGCCATCCCCATCATCCTGGAAGGCAGGCGACTGCCCAGGTACTCCCAGCTCTACGGTGGCATCGACGCGTTCAATGCCCAGGTGCAGACCGACAGGGAAGCCCTGACTCTCACTCAAGTGCGCGCGGAGACGAAGATCGTCCACCAGCGACTTCTCTCCTGCTTGGAAAGCCTCACCGAGGAGGCCCTAACTTCAGGCGGCCGGTTGGCCCGCCGGCTGAAACAGGACACCTACGCCCACTACAGCGAGCACGCCACTCACGTCGCCGACTGGCGTCGACTAGAAGACCTTTAGGTGGACCCAAACAACTCAACTTCAAGGAGGCAATCAAATGCCAAGAGGCAACGAGCCACTGGGAGAAGTAGCCAATAAGTTCCTGTTCGAAAACCACCGCGTCCGGGTGTGGAACCTCGACCTCGCCCCAGGCGAGTCCAGCGATTGGCACGTCCATGACCTCGACTACGTAACCATCGTCATCGACCCCGCCCAACTCCGCCGGGAAGCCGACGGCCACAATCCCGAGGACCTCAGCTACCCTGTTGGCGAGGTGCATTTCCGCCCCGCCGAACCAGCCCACCGCGTCACCAACATCGATTCCAAGCGCTACATGAACGTCCTCATCGAGCTCAAGAAATAACCCCGGCATCCTAAAGGGGGAGAGCTAGCTCTCCCCTCTCGACCCCTAGCCCAAGAGAGCGTGGTGGATGGCCGCCTTGACGGCAGAGGACTCGTCTCCCTAGTGCTCCCCACTACGCATCCATCGTTCCCTTGCTTTCAGACTTGACCACAATCACGGAGAACGTTTCCAGGATATCGCCCCTGGTCGCCGAGAGCATGCTTGTCTTGGCAAGGGACTCTAGGTCTTCTATGAGAGAGTTCGAAGCCGTATCTGTCAGCTTGGCTTCCGACCTTATCGTCAAGGTGGCTATGTCGAACCCGGTTGTGGCGTTGCTCACGTGCTTGTGTCCCAGTGCCCCGTAGTGCACAGCTTGGACGGCCGCTAGCTTCTCCTGTTGGGTGAATCCCACGTTAGGAATGAGATTTACCCTAGCGTGAGGGTAGGAATCACTGAACGCCGCATAAATCTCCTTTGCACCGTGTGGCACTTCCCCGGCGAACCTGATCTCTGCAACCCCAGAGTTCTTCCTGGAGTGCGCAAAGTCGTTGGGATAGAGTTTACTGACCTCGTGGTTCAGGTTTGATATATCATTTCGCCAACCATATCCCCGTATGGCGTCTTGAATGGTTATCTCCTTCTGTCTTGCCAATACAGCCAAGTCTTGTAACTCAGCCTCGTTCACACCACCAAGCCCCACCCCGGTGCCGCTGGACGCCAGTCCTACCAGCAGGAGCACCAATCCCAACAGACCCGCTCTCCCGACTCCGTCAGATAACAGCATTGTCGTTCCTCCTCAGTTGTTCAGAGGTAACGCACACAGCTTTGAGTCCCACATTCCAGGCGACGTATCTCATATTGTCGTCAGTATAGCAGATTGATGCCTAACATATCAATAGTATATTGTATTTGGAACCTTACCTGAGATCGTTCAGAGCATCTGGCCCATCACTGACGTTCACTTGGGAGGCATGGCCGAATTGCAACTGATGGACCTCTAGTCCCGAGTCGCATAGAGATAGTCAAAACGACAGCCTCACGTCGACGTCACCGTACACCTCACCAAGTCTCACGAAGCCTTGGATGTCGTCTGACTGCCGCTATCTCTCTGGCAATGATTACGGGCTGGCTAGAAGCGCTCCGGCCGCAGGTGCTCCAACCCAGGTACGTCCGAATCCCCGCGCAGGATGAGGTCTGCGGTCGCCCGCGCCATGCCCGTGCTCCACAGGATCCCCTTTCGGCCCGCTCCGGTACAGAGGTACAGGTTGTCCCATCCGGGCACCCGCCCCACGATGGGAAGCCCATCGGGCGTGAGAGGCCGCAGGCAGGCCGTATGCTGCACCAGTTGCGCGTTAGAAAGGAACGGGGCCATACGCAACAGGTCCCCCATCACGGCGTCCCGGCCCTGTGGCGTGGGTTGGTCGTCGAACCCCACGTGCTCCTCGGTCGTTCCCGCCCATATCAGACCGTCGGGCTTGGAGGCCGCGTAGCTCTTCCCCCACCCCAATGTCGTATGCAACTCCCTGCCCGTTAGCTGTAGCCTCAGGATCTGCCCCTTGAATGGCACCACCGGAATCGACGCCCCCGTCCACGCCTCCGCTTCCTGGCACCATGGGCCGGTTGCCAGGACCGCCACATCCGCATGCAACCTGTTCTCTCCCATCGAGACCGCCACCCCATCTCCCGACCGTGCCAACCCCGTCACGTTTCCGTACAGAATCTCTGCACCCAGCTTCTCGGCCGCCTGTCCCATGGCAAGAGTATGCCGGTACCCTTCCAC
>JAAXIE010000021.1 GCA_012270525.1 Dehalococcoidia bacterium
CTGACGTTGGCCGCCGCCATGTTGGGAAGCACCATGGGAAAGAAAAAAGGGGACATGCGCATACCGCCCCGCTCGACCAGCACCCGGCAACTCTCTTCCAGGGTGGGGAAACCGCCGTTGCCGTTTCCAAGCGAGACCCCGACACGGAAGGAGTCCTCTTTGGATATGTCCAACCGGGAGTCTTCCACCGCCATGAGGGCGGCGGCTACCGCTATCTGCGAAAACCGGGCCATGCGACGGGACTCCCGCGGACTGATGAACTTGTCGGGGTCGAAGTCTAATGCCTCTCCCGCGATCCGGCACGGGTAGTCGGTGGGGTCGCAGAGCCTCATTGGCCCGATTCCTGATTTTCCCTCCAGCAGGTTATCCCAGAAATCATTAGCCGTGAGCCCCAGGGGCGTAATGGCTCCCATGCCGGTGATTACAACTCGGGTGCGAGCCATGCCCCTAGACCGCGCTCAGTTGTGGGTAAGTCTCGGGCGGGATGCCCTTCACCACCTCCCTCACCTCGGCGGCCAGGAAAAGAGAACCGGTCGCAAGGACCAGGTCATTGTCGCCAGCCAGGCTGAGAGCAAGCGAAACTGCTTCAGCAGTCTGAGTTGCGGTCCGGACCTGCACCCCCTGCTTTCGGAAGAGGTTGGCCAGGACGTCGCGTGAGGCTGAACGAGGGTGCCGGGTGCCGGTGACCACCGCCTGGGACGCCACCGGGGCTAGGGCTGAAACGATGCCCTCAAGATCCTTGTCCCGGGATGCTCCCACTATCACGATAGCATTCTCGTAGTGGAAGCATCCCGGCAAAGCCTTCCTCAAACGCTCGGCTGAGTGGGGATTATGGGCCCCGTCGGCCACCACAAGAGGCCCGTCCTCCCACTCATTCAGGACCTCCAGGCGACAGGGCCAACGTACAGTCTCGAGCCCGGCAGCAATGGCCTCTTGGGAGATTTCATGCCCTCTCTCCCGCAATATCTCCATCACGGCCACCGCTGTTGCGGCATTTTCCAACTGGTGGGAGCCAAGAAGAGCAACCCGCAAGCCATGGCCCCCCGTCCGACCCTCCACCTCAAGGCACTGCGGTGAGGCCAGCCTCTGCGTGGGGGGGAACTCGCTCGCGCCCACCCGCCACTTAACGTGCTCGCCTACGATAACGAGTTCAGAGTCGCGTTCGACGCAGGTATCCCGTATCACCCGCATGGCCCCTGGCTCCTGCGGCGCAGAGACCACGGGTATCCCCTCCTTGATGATGCCTGCCTTCTCCCAAGCGATCTCCTCAATGGTGTCGCCCAGCACGCGGGTGTGGTCGAGACTCAGGGACGTGATCACGGATACCGCAGGAGCGACCACGTTAGTGGCGTCGAGGCGCCCTCCCAAACCGACTTCGATGACGTTGAAATCGGTCTCTTCCTCTCGGAAGTAGGCCAGACCCATGGCGGTGAGCAACTCGAACACAGTCACTCGACCTTCGCTCCGGGCGTTCACTTCCTGCATGGGTTGCCAGAGCCTGTCGAGAAGCTCAGCAAACCGTACCTCGGGAATGAGCTCCCCGTTCAGGGAGATGCGCTCTCGGAAGGTATGAAGGTGGGGGGAACTGTACATCCCGACCCGGTATCCTTGGCAACGCAGGATGTTGGCGCACATCGCAGCCGTGCTTCCCTTTCCCTTGGTCCCGGCGATGTGAATGGTGGGCGGACCCTTCTGCAGGCCCCCAAGCTCGGTCAGGAAGGCATCGATGCGCGCAAGGTCGTAACGGGGCTGGTGTCGCCTCTCGGTGTCGGGGCTGATGTGGGGGACGCGCTCGTTGTCGACAAGGCCGAGCATCCGGCTGATGGCAGTGGCGTAGTCCCCGACCGTGGTCATTCAGTCTCCCCTGAGGCGGGCTGGTCTGATACCAGCCGCTACCCTGAGCCCGTCCCAACGGGTAATATCCTTGATGAAGTCGATGTTACCTTCCAAGGGCATAGGATGGAAGTGGAAATGCCGGTACACCGAGTCCTGCTCGGCGACATTCGGCAGTACAGCCATCCTTAGCTGCTCCCTGGTGGCTGGCGGTGAGGGCAGAACAGCCTCCATGATCCTTGCGGAGTTCTGCAGGAAGGCTGGCGGGACCGGCAGGTACGCCCGCGTGACGTCGAGCGTGCGGCAAATGATGCGCACTATGTCCAGATAACTCAGGTGGTCCGGGCCCCCGACCTCGATGGGTGTCATGCCTGGTCCATCTCGCAATATGGCGGAGATGCAGCGGGCTACGTCCTGAACGGAGATCGGGTGGAGGAGATTGGCCCCCGTCCCTACGATGGGGACGAGCGGAAAGGCCCTCGCTAAGGCCGCCAACGTGGTGATGAACTCGTCACCCTGACCAAACAGGATGGAAGGTCGTATGACGGTGTGCGGGATGCCGGATGCGACAACCTCTCCCTCCCCTTGCCCCTTGCTCCGCAGGTAGGGGTATGGCGACTGGTCGTTGGCCCCTATGGCACTGACCTGAACGAAGTGTTCCACCCCCATCTCGCGGGCGATGTTCGCCACGTTCCGCGTCCCCTGCCGGTTGATGGCATCAAAGGTGGAGCTTCCCCGTTCCCTGATGATGGCCACCAAGTGCACCACTGCGTCGAGGTCGTAGATCGCTGCCCGGAGCGCGTCCATGTCGGATACGCTCCCGTAATGGATATCCAGGTCACGTCGCTGGAACCTGTCCTCGTAGCCAGGGGTGCGTACGAGGCAGCGGACCTCATGGCCGTCGGCATGGAGGGCTTCCACCACCCGGCGGCCCAAGAATCCAGTCGACCCGGTTACCAGTACCCGCATATCCCGCTCCCATACCCCTTTCAAGTAGCCTAGCAAGGGCCCCTAAGGGTGTCAAACCCAGAGACGAGCGTAACAGGGACTCCTTCACATCGAGTAGGGAGGGGCTGAGGCAAAGGCTTGGCGCAGGGGCAGCCCGGCACTTTGCTTCCTGGGTCCCGGCGCTGCGCAGAAGAAAACCTGTTCCTGCTTTGCGCAGGGCGACGAGAGAACGCCTGTGACAAACCAAGGTAGGCGGAACGATTATCGGTTGTGTAGAATGCCGCTAAACAGGGCAATCGAGACCACTTTACGTTTGTGAGTGAAGCCAGGCGGGTGAAATGGATCTAGGCATCGCAGGCAGAGTCGCCATAGTTACTGGGGGCAGCCGAGGCTTGGGGCGAGAAGCCGCCATGAGTCTGGCCCGCGAGGGTGTCAAGGTCGCGATCTGCGCTCGCGACCCCGAAACTCTCAAGCGGACCGTCGCCGAGTTGCAAGCCTTTGGACAGCCCGCCCTCGGCATCTCCGCCGACGTCACCCAAGCAGACAATCCTCAGCGGGTCTTCAATGAGACCCATACGGCTTTGGGGCCGGTGGACATCATGGTGAATAACGTGGGTGGCCGGCGCGGGACTACCCTTACCGAGACCAGCGAGGAGCAGTTCCAGGAGGGCTATGACGCTAACCTGTTCAGTGCCATCCGTTTTATGAAGCTTGCGGTACCCGGCATGAAGGAGCGGGGGTGGGGACGGATAGTCAACATCAGCTCCATATACGGTCGTGAGTACGGCGGGTCAGTGGACTACATGGGAGCCAAGGCGGCTCTTATCGCCACCACCAAGCACATGGCCTTGGAACTGGCCAAAGATGGAGTGCTTGTCAACTGCGTCGCCCCCGGGTCCATCATGCACCCCGGCAGTTCATGGGAACGCTTCACCAACCAGCAGCCACCGGAAGTCGTGTCGGAGTTCATCGCCCGCAACCTTCCGATGGGACGGTTCGGCTGGCCCCAGCCCATCGGCGACACCGTGGCTTTTCTCGCATCGGAGTGCGCCAGCCTGGTGACAGGGGCCTGCATCAACGTCGATGGGGGCCAGAGCCGGTCGCTTTTCTAGGATTGGCTAGGGTCCCGGAAACTGGTTTTTTCCGGGTGCCGGAAACCCGCACGGGTTAACCTTGACACCCCAAAAGTGGTGTACTAGCCTCTTCTGGCTACAACATGTTCGCCCATCTTCACGTCCATACACAATATAGCCTGCTCGACGGACTCAGCCATATCCCCAAGCTGGTGGAACGGGCCAAGGAGCAGGGCTTTCGTTCCCTGGCCATTACCGACCATGGCAACCTCTATGGTGTGGTGGAGTTCTACCGCGAGTGCATTGAGGCAGGCATCAACCCCATCATCGGCTGCGAGGTCTATGTGGC
>JAAXIE010000236.1 GCA_012270525.1 Dehalococcoidia bacterium
GCAAGGACGCGGGCAATGGTGTCGACGACCCTTTGGGGAGTGTCGGCCAGGTCTAGCAGGGGCAGCGACAGGGCGAGGTAACCACCCAGCAGCACGATCCCCAAGGTCATCGGCCACCTCAAGGCCCCTACCAAGCGCACGTCGAAGTCCGAGGGCGTCCACACGGCAACGCGAAGGAGCAGGCGGAAGATTACTTTGTGGAACAGGAAGGCCAATAGCAGGGAAAAGAGGAAGATACCCGCCGCCAGCGTCGGGTCCAGCCAAAAGGGGTCGCCTAGTCCGAACCGGGCTTGGATAGCGTGCATTTCTATCGCTTCCGAAGTGTCAGGGGAGAGTCGCAGGATTATATCACCGCAATTAGGCGGATCCGGGCGGGGTCCGCGGGCAATGGGGATGGTAGTCAGAACAAGGCCACATTGCTACCCGCCTATCGTGCTACACTGGTGTGGCCGTCGACACAATGGAGGTGCACCATGAGGCTGGAAGGCAAGGTGGCGCTGATCAGCGGGGGAGCCAGGGGCATGGGAGCGGAAGAAGCCCGGCTCTTCACTCAAGAAGGGGCCAAGGTGGTGATCGGCGACTTGCGGGAAGCAGAAGGACGGCAGGTGGAAGCGGAAATCAGCGAGCGTGGGGGCGAGATACTGTTCGTGAATCTCGACGTCACCAGCGAGGGCTCGTGGGCCAACGCCATCGCCACAACGGTAGCCCGCTTCGGCAAGCTGGACATTCTAGTGAATAACGCTGGCGTAGGGGCCGCAGGCTTGGTGGAGGACACGACAGCAGCAGACTGGGACCGGGTGATGGAAGTGAACGCCAAGGGCGTGTTCCTAGGCACGAAGGCAGCCCTCCCAGCGCTGAAACAGACCGGTGGCGGCTCCATCATCAACATCTCTTCGCAACTTGGCATTGTGGGGAGCGACCACAGCAGCCCTCACTATCAAGCCTCCAAGGGTGCTGTGCGCCTCTTCACGAAGAACACCGCGATGCAATATGCCAAGGACCGCATACGGGTCAACTCGGTGCATCCCGGTCCCATCGTGACGCCCATGACGGAAACCGGTCGCTCCAATCCAGAAAACTACAGCCGTATGCTTAGCAAGATACCCATGGGTCGCTATGGTCGCCCTGAAGAGGTCGCCATGGGTGTCCTGTATCTCGCCTCGGATGAGGCGTCGTTCGTCACCGGCAGCGAACTGGTCATCGACGGTGGGTGGACTGCGCAATGACCCAGATCACCTCACCACCTCCGGCATCTCCCCCGCGGGTGTAATTGCGGCCCAACGCGCCCTGTCCCCGTAGCGGTCCAGCATCGCATCTTCGGCAGTGAAGTCGTACCCCATGCTTCCCGCCAGCTCCGCCAAGTACCAGCGCAGGCTGTCCTCAGTACAACGCCGGGAGTCAAATTCCGGCCAGAACCCGAAATGCTCCCTAGCCTTGTCGATGCTGGCAATCCGGCTGTACTGCCAAGGGAATGGCAGAAGGTCGAGGTGGCTGCCCGCTTCCTCCAGTGCGTCGGCATAATCCAGGTAGACCACTGTCACTTCCCGGCCCATGAGGCTGGCGATCACCTGGAGGTAACCGTTCAGCGTGATGGCGTCGGGCCCGGTGACGTTGTAGGACTGGCCGATACAGCGTGGGTTTCCGGCCATCATCACCATGGCCCTCGCCAAGTCCTGCACATGCCCATACTGGATGTGGATGTAGCCGTTGTAGGGTAGGAAGACCGGGCGACCCAGTTGCACTCTTAGGAAGACCAATTGCTCGCGGGAGGGTATCGAGTTGCCCGGCCCGAACAGCATCCACGGGCGCACCACGCTTACCGGAAACCCCATCTCGCGGTATGCCGAGAAGAGGACTTTCTCTGTGGCGGCCTTGTTGTACCCGTAGGCAAGCCCTTCCACCTCGTTATAGGGACAGTCTTCGGTGACGGGTGCCGTCCAGCGCCTTTCATACACCGCGGAGGTGCTGACGTATATGTAATGCCGCACGCGGCCTGCCAGCAGTTCCAGGGTAGTCTTCGTCTCGGGTGGCGCAAGTCCTGATACGTCGTACGCCACGTCATATTCCCGGCCTACCAGGGCCGAGGCCATCGCCTGTGGGTCCTGGCGGTTGGCATAGATGCGCCCCACTCCGGGTGGAAATTGCGCTGGAGTTGCGCCCCGGTTCAGCACGTCCACTGTATGGTCGTGCCGTACCAACTCGGCTACCAGCTTCGGCCCCACAAATCGGCTGCCACCAAGCACCAACGCCCGCATGGGTTTCCTCCCCGTCAGAGTTCCACCTTCCAGCATAAGGAGCGGGCCATTCGAGTCAAGCATTGCGGTCAGTAATGGGCTTGGCTTGAACGGGTCTTTGGCCTATGATTCCTCCAGCATTCGTCTGCCCGACTCTTTGACCCATGCCCGAAGCACCCGACCTCAAAGTAGTCAGCGAGATACTCACTCGGCGGGTCGTTGCGCTTTCTGTGACCGGCGCGGTAGTGCACAAGCCGACGGTATTGCGCCTCATGGCCAGCGAGGACTTCCCTGCAGACGTGGTGGGCAGGACCGTCGAGGCAGCGTTTCCCAAGGGGAAGTTCCTCTTCACAACGCTATCGGGTGGGACCCAGTTGGTCATCAACCCCATGCTCACCGGAGCAGTCCAAGTCTGCGCTTCCTCCGAGAAACCCTTCCGGCGTACCCGCCTCACCCTGAACCTGGCAGGAGGCACCGACCTCCGCTATCTGGATGACCGCGAGATGGGCCGGGTCTACTACGCAAGAAATGAACAGCTTCCCCAAGTCCCTCAACTGGAAGAACAGGGCCCCGATGTCCTGGACGGTGAGGCCACTTTCGAGGAGTTCAAAGCACGACTTCGCCCGTATTACGGCGAAATCAAGGGCATCCTGTGTCGTGGCACCGTCCTCTCCGGTATTGGGAACGCCTACAGCGACGAGATACTGTTCGACTGCGGTATCTCACCCTTTCGGAAGAGACGTAGCCTCACGGACGACGAACTCAAGAGACTGCACTACAGTGCTGGCAAGGTGGTTGCTGAGGCGACGGACGTACTGCGCGAGCGCATGGGCGACGCTTCGCATCAGAAGATTCGCGACTTCCTCAAGGTGCACAACAAGGGCGGTGACCCATGCCCGGCCTGCGGAGGTCACATCACACAACTTACGGCGAACCAGCGCATCACCAGCTACTGCCGACGCTGCCAGCCAGGGATGCTGGTGAAGAACTAGTCCGCCGTGGCTGCGGCTGCCTTCTCCTTCCTGATTACGTCGCGGTCCAGCCCGAAATAGTCGATGACATTACCCGCCAGGATGCGGTATGCCTCGTCGCTGGGTACGTTGGAGTAGATCTCTTCCACCAACGGCATGGTGTTGGGGTATTCGCACTCGATGTGAGGGAAGTCGGTGGCGAACATGATGTGGTCAACGCCCACATGGTGTCGTAACTCAACCGCGACGTGCTCGTACTGCACGCTGAAGTGGACATGCTCGTTGACGTACTCGCTCGGCTTCCGCTTCAGGGGCTGGAAACCGAGAAGTTCCTGCGCCCATCCCAAGTGGCGGTCATACCAGAGGTCAGCATGTTCCAGCCAGAAGGGCACCCAGCCAAGACGGGTTTCGGCAAAATACATCTGCAGCGTGGGAAAGCGATCGAAGACGCCGGACATCACCATCTGGGTCACGGACACTGCAGGCCGCAGGCCAAAGTTGGTGATCCATTCCAGCAGCGGTCGGCGCACCTTGGCCATAATTGCCGGGTCTTCGTTCGGGTACCGGAACGTCGGCTGACTGGCCCGCTTCCCCGTGTTGTTGAAGGCGACGTGGCATGTAATGGGCATCTGCATATCTACGGCGGCAGCCCAGAACTTGTCATCTTCCGGCGTCGGGTAGCCGTTAGCACTGGGCAGCGTCCCCAGCAGAACGCCTTTCAGCCCCAGTCTTGCGCAGTGCTCCATCTCATCGATGGCATCGTCGACGCTGGTCCATGGCAACACGCCCATTCCGATGAGGCGGTCGTGGTCGACGCTGCAATACTCTTCACCCAGCCAGTCATTGTAGGCCCGTACCATGGCCTTGTACGGCTCGTCGTGGACGATATTGCGCCACAGGACCGGTCCCGCGACCATGTTGGGATACAGCACCTCGGCTGCCAG
>JAAXIE010000215.1 GCA_012270525.1 Dehalococcoidia bacterium
AAGCTAGGAAGCGGTGACGCCACCGTTGATGTTCATGGACTGCCCTTGGATCCAGTCGGCGTCGGGAGTGCAGAGGTAGGTGATGAAGCTGGCAACCTCCTCGGGGGTGCCAAGACGCCCCATCGGTATGTTGCTGGCTATGCCCGCAAGCTGCTCTTCTGACAGCACGTCGTTGCGGGAGGTATCCAGCGTGCCGGGACAGACGCAATTGACGTTGATCTTATGCCGGGAGACCTCGCGGGACAGGACGGAGGTCATGGCGTGTACGGCGGCGTTGGCCGATGCGTAGGCCGAGGTGTTGGGCAGGAAGTCCTTGGCGAGCACGGTGGACACGTTGACTATCTTGCCTCCGCCCTGGTCGATCATATGGGGGATGACGGCTTGGCAGCACAGGTAGGTCCCCAGGACCTTGACGTCCATGACATGGCGAAAAATCTCCTCGGGCAGGTCGACGAGGGGACGGCGGTCGGGGCCACGAGGGGAAGCAGCGTTGTTGACAAGAATGTCGATGCGCCCGAACTCGGTTAGGGTGCGCTCCACCATGGCACCGATGCTGGAAGCACTGGTGACGTCCACCACCAATGGAAGGGCCCGCCGACCTTCTTCGCGCACAGACTGGGCCACGCTCTCGATACCTTGCCAACCGACTTCCCGCTCTTCGGGCGGGAAGGTGGAGGGATCACGCCCGGTGCCGGTGACGACCACGTCGCAGCCTGCCCGGGCTAGCGACTCGGCCACAGCCCGCCCCAACCCGCGGAGCCGGGCTACACCAGTGACTATGGCTACCTTGTTATCCAGTTCAGGCATGGAGCACCTCGCCTGCCCATTCTAACCCCTTGCCCGTCGCGAAGGGGTAATCCCTGACCCGGGAGGCCCAACTGGCCCTTCCCACAAGGCAGAGCATTGAGCGTTACCGTTGCCTGCCGTTGGCTGAAAGCAAGACTTAGTCGGCCGTTTCTGGTAAGCTTGGCCTCTGTCCATCCGGCTCTCGTTGAGACTTGGGAGGTTACATGGCGACTGCTCAGGCTGCGGTACTCGTTGCCCCGCGACAGGTGGAAATGCAGGAGTTCACCCTGCCCGAAATCGGCGACGACGACGGTCTTCTGAAGATTGAAGTCACCGGCGTTTGCGGGGCCGACTGGGCCCCGTATCTCGGCGACACCAGGACCTGCTCCCCGCCCGTAGTGCTGGGCCATGAGATCGTGGGACGCATCGAGCGCATCGGGGCCAAGGCTGCAGCCCGTTGGGGCGTCAAAGAGGGCGACCGTGTCTGCATGGAGGAGTACATACCCTGTCGCGACTGCGAGTACTGCCTCACCGGCCACTACAACGTTTGTGGCAAGCGATGGTATGGTCACCTCTCGGCCAACGAAGCCCCCGGCATCTGGGGAGGCTATGCGACCTACCTGTATCTCGACCCCAAGGCAGTCGTCTACCCCATGTCCGATAAGGTACCGGTGGAAATCGCCCAACTGTTCCTCTCCATGGGCAACGGCGTGCGCTGGGTGCAGTCCGCTGGCGGGGCCAATATCGGCAGCGTGGTTGCCATCCTCGGTCCGGGTCATGTTGGCATGGGCGCAGTGGTCGCGGCCAAGGAAGCAGGAGCCGATTGCGTCATCGTCACCGGCTTGGCTGCCGATGCTTCGAGGCTGGCCGTTGCCCGCGATTTGGGGGCCGACTATACTATCAACGTTCAGGAAGAAGAGGACCTGAGGGAGAGCGTTCGCAAGATTACAGGGGGACACATGTGCGACACCGTGGTCAACGCCACTGCCAACGCTCCCCATGTGGCCCAGCAGGCGGTTGAGCTTGGTGGACACGGCTCCACGGTCGTCCTCGCGGGGGGTGCAGACACCCCGATCATCAACCTCAACCAGGACATGATTCGCACCAACGAGATGACCCTCAAGGGTGTTCGCGGTCGCCACTACCAGGAAGTGAAGAAGGCGATCCAGATTATCGAGTCGGGCAAGTACCCGCTCCACAAGATCGCCACTCACCACTTCCCGCTGCAGGAGACAGACCTTGCCCTGCGAACCATGGGCAGGGAGGGCGATCCCACGGCCCTGCAGGTCTCGGTATTGATGTAGGAACCGTGGGCGACCCTCGCCGGTACCCAGTCATAAGGAGGGCCTGATGACCAGTTCAACCAACGGGCATGGTACCAATGGACACGGCAGCAACGGTGCCCAGTATCTACCAGGTGCGCTCTGGGAAGACGGGCTGGTACCCGAGCAGACTGAGCCAGAGCAGGGATTGTCCTCCCGAAAGAGGACCTATGGCTCGTCGGGCATCGGTGTGCACGACCTGGTGCCCAAGCTGGGCTATCGCGAGTACTGGTACCCCGCCGCCCAATTGAGCAAGCTGGGCAAACGTTCCTTCCGGCTGTTCGGACGCCGCAAGCCCGTCCGGGTGAACATCATGGGCGAGGACATCGTCCTCTTCGAGGGCAAGAAGGGTCCCGACGGCAAGCGAAAAATAGCCGCCTTCTGGAACCGATGCCCTCACCGTGGGGCCATCTTCACTCCCAAGGGACGCTGTGAGTTCGACGGTACGATCAGTTGCCCTTACCACGGTTACACCTTCGATGAGAACGGCGACTGCGTCGCTGCCCTCACCGAGGGCCCGGAATCGGGCCAGGTGGGCAAGATGCGGGCCCGGACCTTCCCCACAGCCGTGGTGCGGGACGTGGTGTTCGTATGGATGGGGCGGACCGAACCGGTGCCCATCGAGGAAGACGTACCCGAAGAGTTCTTCGACCCGGCGTACGTCATCGATACCTACACCAGTATCTGGCCAATGAACTGGAGCCTTACTATCGAGAACTCGGGTGATAACCACTCCTCCTATATCCACCGCTTTCGGATACGACGGATGATCAACCTGCAGGGCTTCCGCCAGGACATGGCCTACTGGCCCGGTGTGAAGGTGGTGGAGCAGACCGACAAGAGCATCGCCTTCAAGCCTGCGGGTCCGGCCCCCCACCAGGTCTATTACCCCGGCTTGGACGCAAAGTGGCCGCGTCACGTGTGGTGGAGGATATTTCCCCAACGTAGGAACCTGCTGGGCCGGAACATGCATGCGAAGCCCTTCAGCCATGAGTACCGTCTGCCCAGCATCGCCAGGGTGCACGGCTCCGGGACGGGGCACCTTCACATGCGTTGGGCCACACCCATCGATGAGAACGCCAACCTGCATTTCAGCTTCGGCATCTCCCGTGCCACCACCCCGCTGAGGCGCCTCTACCGCAAGCTATACCTGCGCTTCTGGTACCGCACCTTCGTGGTCAAGGTCACCAACGAGCTTGAGGATGTTCCGGTTCAGCGCTGGGACCGGCTGGACACCACCGCCCCCCAGAAGCTGGGGGCCAACGATGCGCCCATCATCATCTGGCGCCGTCGCCTTCCCCTAACCTCCCGCGACAATGTCCGCGTCTGGAAGAAGGGCGTCAGGATCGAGGCCAGCGAGGACATCGAGGTGCAGGAGGCCCCAGAGGCTGTTCCCGTATCCGCCGACGACTAACCATAAGGCCGCCGGTTCCTTCGAGAGTAGGGCGATGGGATGGACGGTCTGTTGCTGCCCGCTTGCTAGCGTGCCTGGGGTGGCACCCACCAGGGTAGTTGATCCGGACCCTGTTTTGAAGACCGGCTGTGATGCGGGTGCAATGTCCCGTTTGGTGGTTGTAGCAAGATCGGATGGGGTCCACCCGGAGAGTTCCAAGTTCAAGAGGTTGTCTGCATGCCTATCGATACCGTAGCTATCCTCAGCCCTGGCGACATGGGACATGCCGTGGGCAAACGGTTACGCGAGCATGAATTGCGGGTCGTCACCTGCTTGGCAGGTCGCAGCCAGCGCACCCGCTCCCTTTCCGAGGAAGCCCGCATCGAGGACATGGCATCGGTTGAAGAGGTTGCAGCCGTGTCCGACATCATTCTTTCCATCACCACCTCGGAAGCAGCCCCAGCCCTGTGCCAGGAGGTTGCCGATGCGATCAAAAGCACCGGTACCGCCCCGGTCTTTGCCGAATGCAACGCCATTGCGCCCCGGAAGACCCGCTCGCTGGAACCCATCATCACGGAAGCGGGTGGTCGCTATGTGGATGCTTCCATTATAGGGGGGCCTCCACGCCCCGGCTACAGCCCACACATCTACGCTTCCGGGGAGCATGCTCATGATTTGGAGCAGTTGCGTGAGTACGGCTTGGATGTGCGCGTCATAGGCACCGAGACCGGCCAGGCATCGGGCCTCAAGATGGCCTATGCCGCTTCCACCAAGGGGGCCACGGCCCTTTTCACCCAGCTTCTCCTGGCAGCCGAGCAGATGGGCCTTTCCGAGCACCTGCGGGCCGAAATACAGGACGGCCCCATCTACAAGCGGATGCTGGGTGCCGTCCCTTCCGCTCCCTCACGGGCCCAGCGGTGGGTCAGCGAGATGCAGGAAATTGAGGATACCTTCCAGCATTTGGGCATGACCCCCCAC